>DATAEX010000429.1:0-5077 GCA_036257765.1 Bacteroidales bacterium | reverse complement strand
CATCCCACCAGGTATATTCTTCGAGAGAAAAATCCGATGCGCCGATTGATATTCTTATATAACTATAACCAAGCCCGTTTACCGTATCGAAGATTTCATGCAAAAAGGCCGATCTGTCTGATTCCGTCATCCGTAAAAGGTTATAACAGGTCGAACCGGTAACAGCCGCACCGAATCCGTCAATCTTCTGATATCTGGTCGAAGGATTTATGGTCACTGTAGTGGAAATGTCCATGTTGGGAGCTGTATTGAAATACAGGGAAACAGTGTCAAAAAGCCTTGATTTATCAGCTGAAGTTACATACATGGTGGCATCCGCCGGTTTTACAGGCGGCTTATCCGTGTTCTTGTCCCCGCCTGATTCACATGCTATCAGAAACAAGCCGGCAAGAATGCCCTGAGAAAATTGATAGAGATACATCATGTCAGTTGAGCTTTACAGATGTTATGGTTTTTTCATTCTGATCGATTGTAACGCGGTATACACCCTCAAAAGAAGTGGTCATTCCGTTTACATTCCCGTATTTTCCCTCAATCCACAAACCAAACAGAGGTTCGCCAACAGTATATTCCGATGCATTCACTTCGGTTACCGGTGGTGCAGGATTCTGCGTCCATCCCCGCTGGTAGAAAAATTTAAAATCAAGAGTACCGGTTCCGTATCCGTCAGGTGTATTCTTCATATAGGCAGTAAACTGGTAAACGCCATCCGATACCTTCATGCACGGCACATAATCAAACGGGGTGTTCCAGTTCCAGCTGGTTGTAATACCATAAGGCGATGAAGGCCTGCCGAGGCCGGTACCGCAAACCCACATGGCTTCGGGATGAACTACGTTTGGCTGTGGTTCAACATACAGGTAATTCGCGTCAATCAAATAATATGCTTTGTAGATAGCGGTAGGACCTTTGAAAACAGCTGTATTTTCACCTGTAATCTCAAAATAATCAGGAGCCAGGCTGTTGGGGAGATCGGTTATCCCGGTAAAGGTTACTTCTATATCCTTTCCGAAATATACGTTGTTACCCCGGAAATTTTCACCTCCCATAATTAACGGATTCAGATCTGCAGTTATGTCAAGCGTTAGTACAGGCTCAAGCACTTTGCCGGTTACTGCCCTGGTTAGCCTGATGGCATCAAATGTTATTTCTGAAATTCCAATAAGTGTAGCATCTTCATCAGTTATAAATTCCTTATTCGAAGTTGTAAATCCAATACCATCTGCTGTCATTCCGAATACCAATCCTGACCAGTCAACTTTTTTAAACCTGGTGATCTTAGTCGCAAGAAAATACGACACGCTAGGTCCATGTGTCATTCCGGCGGCATGAAATATCAGGTTTGTACTGTCAATCAGATCGAGCCTGAATGTTTCACCGGTAACCGGCACCATATATAATTCATTGATAACCGGCCGTTTTACTGTCGTTGTACTGAGAATGGTATCTGTTTCAAATCCATCCACGTTGATCGAAGTGAGATAAACTTTTACCGGTGCATCATCAATTACATCCGGACCAAAAGGAACATGATATTTGCGGGTTACTTCACTTGCATTTCCTTTTGTACGAACCGTTTCTGAAGTAATCACCTCATTGTTCAGGACCACCTGAACTTCAAGAGTCGACAATGGAGTTTGATCATCAGATAATTTCACCGACAAGGTAATTGAATCGTTGTATGTAATGACAGATTCTGCAACCTGTGCTTCTTCAAAAACAGGATACGATTCAGGATAGGTAATCAGCTTTTGTTCCTCCTCACAGTTAATCAATAACCACACAGGCATTATAGTTAACACGATCCGAAATAAGTTTTTCATATTCTTGGGATTTAATAATCTCATAATTAATAAATGACTAATAACCCGGGTTCTGGACAAGTGATGGATTAATATCAATTTCCGACTGAGGCAAAGGGAGTAATGTGGTTTCTTCAGTAACCGGATCCATGGCCAATCTTCCTGCATCCCTGTCATTTAGTGTGTTCAATACAGTAAATACTTTTCCGGTTCTCACCAAGTCGAACCAGCGTTGTCCTTCAAATGCCAGTTCCAGCCTGCGTTCATTTAGTACTGCATCAAGCATGGCTTCCTGTGTTGAAGTTTCACTGGCACTCAATGGCGGAAGACTTACCCTTGCCCTTATTACTCTTACAATATCAGCTGCTGCGGATAAATTTCCGAGTCCGGCATAAGCTTCCGCCTTAAGCAGCAATATATCGGCAAGACGAAGCTTAATAAGGCTGTTGAATTTGGAAGGGACCTTGTGCATAAACCAATAAGCATCCGATGGATAGTGATTGCTCCAGTTCACACTGGCTTGTACGACGGTTATGCGTTTCCTGATTATATCTCCCTCACGGTCATATGCGGCAAGCAGATCACGCGAAGGCGTCATCCATTTTGCCCAATCATACACACTGTTTGGATCGGTTTCGTCTACTCCGAACATCCAGGTGTTCCAGTTGCCGCCATCAGAAAAAGGTATTTCAAAAATTGATTCCGCTGAATGACGCATTTGGGCATCAGTCTTGGCATCATTTACTGCAAACAAATCGCCATAACTGCTTACCAGTGATACATCGGGTTCAACCAATTCACTATATTCAATAACCTTGAGGTAATCACGAACAGGCTGTTCAGCGTATACTTTTGCAAGTAAAGCATGGGCCACTGTCCGCGAGAAAACAAACTTATTTGAGGGATTTATTGAAGGTGCGCCACCAGGCAGAAGAGCAGTTTCAAGATCTGTAATGATCTGCTGATAAACTTCTTCGACAGTATTTCTTGCGGGATAGTACAGGGGATAGACTTCCTCAATATTTTGTGCATTTATTGCAGGAGGTTCGGTGAGGACCAGCGGAATTCCGCCCCAGAGCCTTACCATATCAAACATGATCCATGCACGAAAAATCAGAGCCTCAGCTTTCCATTGTTGTCTCTCGGCAGCTGTAAGAGCAGGATCGGGAACGGAATCGATGAAAACAATCACCTGGTTTGCCTGTCCGATCATTCCCAGATATGCATTCCAGTCCCTCGTTATGTTTTTATTGATACCATTTTGCTTTTGCTGTTCAAGCTGCGTAAGTTCAGCATCCGTTGCACCCCTGTAAGTATTATCGGCATGGGTTTCTGTATAAACCAGCAGGTCGAGGTGCCAGTTTTCCAGCCCTGAGTTGCTCTTAAGCTGGTTATACAGGGCTTCATACTGTGTTAGCATTTGTGCCTTTGTGAGGTACTTTATGGTTGATCCGGTGGTATCGCTGCCGCCAATTGTAACTTCACTGTATTCAGAAAGCGGATCTTCATCAAGTGAGCACGAAATAGCTGCAACTGAAAGTCCAAGCACAAGGCAATATATAATGATCTTTTTCATAGTTCGATATTTTTAAAACTCCAGGTTTAATCCAATTACATAACTTTTCGATTGAGGATAAGTTCCCCAATCTATACCCTGAATGATAGCACTGCCGCCGTACTGATTTACTTCCGGATCGAACCCGGAGTAATTAGTGAACGTTAGCAGGTTTTCCGCAGTGAAATAGGGCTGAAGTCTTGTAACCCCCCATTTCCTTAAAAAAGTGCTTGTTACATTATATGAAAGAGTGAGCGTTTTTAATCTCAGATAACTTCCGTCCTCCACAAAACGGGTCGAGGCAACCAGATTGTCTTTTTCCGACGTTGCACGTGGCATATAGGTTATTTGTCCCGGCCTGCGCCAGCGGTCGAGCACATTGACCGACTGGTTCTTGGCATCGTACATTCCTTCGGTTTCCATCCGTGATGCGTTGTATATGTCATTTCCATGGGAACCCTGCAGGAAAATAGTCAGATGAATATTCTTCCAGGAAAAATTATTGGTCATACCATAAATGAAGTCAGGATTGGGATCACCTATATAAGTTTTATCAGAAAGAGTAATCTTCCCGTCTTCATTCATATCACGGAAAATGAGATTCCCGGTCTCCGGATCAACGCCCTCACTAATATAGCCCCAGAATCTGCTCAAAGGCTGGCCGGGAGTCATCCGCACCACCGTTTCACTTGTTGCTTCTGACGTTTGCCCGAAATAATATATTTTCTGCAGGGTAAGTTTTTCCAGGTTGTTGCGGTTGAAAGATATGTTGAAGTCGGTTTCCCATAAGAGATCACCCGCCAAATTCTGACTGTTTACAGCGAATTCAATTCCTTTATTCGACATCTCTCCTTCATTCCTGGTAATTATCGGCACAGGTGCTGTTGATGGCAATGGCACATCCATCAGCAAATCGGTTGTATATTTATAATAGGCATCGGCAGTTAAGGTGAGCCTTCCCCTGAGAATTGCCAGGTCAATACCTATATTGGTCTGCGTGGTAGTTTCCCATGTCAGGTCTATGTTTTTCATATTGGCTTGAGTGAGGGTGGGAAGAGCATTACTCTTACCTTCTTCCCACCAGTTTTGCCGCGCTATATTGTACAGCTGAAGATAGGAGTAATCTCCTATTCCTGACTGGTTACCGGTTTGTCCCCATCCGCCTCTAATTTTCAGATCATGCAACCAGCTGAATCCATCCATGAAAGGTTCAGCCGATATTCTCCAGGCTGCCGAAAATGAAGGGAAATAGCCCCATTTATGACCGGGGGCAAGTTTGGATGATCCATCTGCCCTGAAATTGACAGTGACCAGGTACTTGCTTTGATAATTGTATGATAACCTGCCCAAAAAAGACATAATTTCCCATTCCGAGGCCGAAGTTCCGCTCCATTGTTCAACTCTGTTTCCCGCATTAAGTGTTTTAATTGAAGAAGTCAGAAAGTGCGAAACTCCCATGTATTCCTGTGACCATTTCGACTGTGTCCACGAGGTCCCTGCCATAGCATTGAGGATATGATTACCAAACGACTTGTCCCATGTAAGAATGTTGTCGAATACTAAAATGGTGCTGAGTGAACGACTATCGGTTGCAGTACCGTAATTGGTCCTTCCCCATGCGGTCTTTATAGGATCGAGAAAACTGAAATTATGATTATAAACCCTGTCGAGCGAAACAGATGATTTCAATATAAGATTCGGAAAAAACTTTATATCCCCA
>DATAEX010000425.1:0-9216 GCA_036257765.1 Bacteroidales bacterium | reverse complement strand
TGGGGATCGAGTGATCCCTGGCTGGGAATTCCGGTAAAATGGGCTCATATTTCAGCGGCAAGAGTAATAGTGGAATCGGGACTTGAACATTTTCGCGTGGATCCAAGTCAGGGAACCCATTTCTTTCATAACCTGACAACCTTTGGCGTTGGCTACCTGACCATCAATCCATATCTGAAAGATGGTATTTATGATGTGGATTTTCTCAATTCGCAAAAAGCCGTAACTGAAACACGTTATCTGCGTCACGTCCGTTTTGAGTCGCCAATCAAAATAGAAATCGACGGCAAATCGAATAAAGCAGTAATATTTAAACCTGTTTAACCCTTGCGGCCACCAAAAAATGGCGTGCCGAACACTTAATGAAATACCAACAAGGGAATACTTGTATGGTAAAACAGCTTTTTGGTAATATTTTTCCTGAAAAGCTTTTCAAAAATGCTCTGACGATGAGCGGTAAGTGACAAAATATTGATATTTCTGTCACGGATTAACTGATCAAGATCGACCAGCAGATTCTTTTGGCTTATAAAACTATACGATACCTGTGTTTTACCGTATGCTTCGGCAAAGTATTTCATCAGGCCTTCCATTTTTACCTTATCCCACGAATCGGGATCACCTATATGAACACAATGTATATCAAGGTTCAACTGATTTGTAAGATTAATCAACCGCTTTAGTGTGTGAAAATCGGATTCGTCGAAATCAGTCACATACATTAAATTTTTGATATTTTCCTCTCCCACGAAGGTATATTTCTCAGGAATAGCCAGTACCGGGAAAGTAATCTTATTGATAACTGCCGATGTAACGCTTCCGATTATAGAACCAACACCTGTCCCTTTTCCCTTCGTACCCATAATAACCAGGTCGGGGTTAAAAGTATTACAGTAATGAATGATTTCATCTTCAGGTACACCCGGTGCAATATCATAGGTTATTTTAATCTGGGGCAAACCGCATTCGGTTATAAAACTCTGCAGCCCTTTCAGGTAACCTTCAAGTGTTTCCTTTTCGCTTTCCTCAAGATTGATTGTAACTTCCTCCCGAAGCTGGGATTGAGTTTGGACGGCCCCGGCAAGTTCAATCAGATCGAATGCCGGTGAATAATAGGTATGGAATAGCTTGATCTCTGCTCCTACTTTGCAGGCAATTTTAATTGCATACCGGCAGGCAAAACGTGAACAATCGGAGTAATCGACCGGCACGAGAATTTTTCTTATCACGTTGTCTGAAGGGTTCATGGCAGTGATGTTTATGGTGAAACGTTTGTAAAAGTTAATAAAAAAGATGCAAAAAATCGTAAATCACCAAATTAACAGGTCAATAAATCAATAATTTCTTCTCTCATGGTATCAATAGTCAATAAATTACATATTTTCGAGACCTGTATTTACAATTTCATTTTCAATATGCCCGCTGAAAAGACGGCAATAATAATCGGTGCAGGCATAGGAGGCATAACCACCTCCCTCTATCTTGCACGTAAAGGTTATAAAGTTACTGTTTATGAAAAAAATACCTTCCCTGGTGGACGTTGCAGTCAGCTCGTCAGGGACGGGCATCGTTTCGATCTTGGAGCCACTATCTATCTTATGCCCGAAGTGTATAAAAAGGTCTTCGAATCTCTTGATATAAGGCCTGAAGACAATTTCAGTTCCACTCCCCTGCCGACAATATATACACTATTTTTTGACGATGGAACCCGGATCGCCTTCTCATCTGATAAGGTAAAGCTGAATACGCAACTTGAAAAAATCGAGAAAGGCAGCTCATTAAAAGCTGAAAAAGCAATAACCGAGGGATACAGGAACTTCACTCTGGCAGTGGATAATCTTCTGGGTCGGAATTTCTACAACCTGTTCCAATTTGTCACATTGCGGAACGCCGGTTTGCTTATAAAACTAAAAACTCATCTGCGACATACAAACTATATAAAGCGTTTTTTCAGGAATGAGCATTTGCAGAAAGCATTTACTTTTCAGAATATCTATGTAGGTCAGAATCCCTACAATGCTCCCGCCTTGTTTTCAATGCTTGCAGCAGCTGAATTGACAGAGGGATCACTTTTCCCTGTTGGGGGCATGTTTGCTGTAACCCGGCAACTACTTTCGCTTGCCCGGGATGCCGGTGTGAGATTTGTATACAATGAACCTGTAATAAAGATACTTACGTCAGGCAAAAGGGCTGAAGGTGTGGTACTTAACAATGGAAGTACTGTAAAAGCAGGGATAATTGTTGCCAATGCCGACCTTCCTTACGTTTACAGGGAATTATTACCTGACAAAAATATTTCAAAACGTCTGGACAGAAAGACTTACGGCTGTTCCGCGATAGTTTTGCATTGGGGACTAAGAAAGCAATATCCTCAGCTGGGACATCATAGTGTATTTCTTTCCGCATCATATAAGGAAAATCTGAAGAAAATTTTCAGGAATCATTCATTATCAGACCAACCAAGCTTTTATGTTCATTCACCGGTCCGAAGTGACGCGTCTGCTGCGCCTGAGGGACAGGATACCTTATCGGTTATCATTCCTGCAGGTCATATGTCTGAAAAAAGTCCATCCGACTGGAATGAATTGAAGAATACGGCCAGGGCATGGGTTATCCAAAGGCTTAAACAAGAAGGAATGAATGATATTGAAGAGAATATTAAATTTGAAATATGTCATATGCCGCCTGACTGGTTAAGCACCTTTAATCTTACCCGGGGAGCCACATTTGGTTTGGGCCATAATATATTACAGATGGGTTATTTCAGACCGCATAACAGGCACCGGAAATACCGCAATTTATATTTTGCCGGCGGCAGTACCCATCCCGGAAATGGCATCCCACTTGTGCTGCTTTCGGCAAAACTCACTTCTGAACGAATCTTTAAGGAACAGGACCATGAATAAATTGTATCTCGACCTGTACAATAAGATTGATTTTAAAAAAATTATCGATCATCCCAATATTCTCATTGCCGCTGCGTTCTGGGAAGAAGACAGGTATCTGGCTGCCAGGATGTGTTATAAATATATGCGGGCTATCGACGATCTGATCGATTGCCATAAAGCAGCACATTCTGTAATCTCTGAATCTGAGAGGGAAAAATTTCATAAAAGTGTACTGTCATGGATTGATATGGTTCATAATCCTGCATCCGGAAGTGATAATGAACTAATTGATACCATTAAAAGGTTCCATATACCACTCTGGCCTCTCGAGACTTTTGCCAGGTCAATGATCTATGATATCGATCACAACGGTTTCGCTACAATTGATGACTTTATAGAATATTCACAGGGAGCCTCTGTTTCTCCCGCTTCGGTTTTTGTGCATTTGAACGGACTCACAAAGATGGGAAATGCATATCAGCAACCCCGCTTTGATGTAAGGGCAGCCGCTACTCCATGTGCATTGTTCAGTTATATAGTACATATAATCAGGGATTTTCAAAAAGATCAACAAAACCATTTGAACTATTTTGCCGATGATGTAATGATGCAGAATGGACTCACGGCAAAGGATCTTGAAAAAATTGCACACGGTGCAGCGGTGAGTAATGGATTCAGAAACATGATAAGGGTGTATTATAAATTAGCGGACCGCTACAGGCAGCAAACCTTTGAAGTCATTGAAAAGATATGTCCTTTACTGGAACCACGCTACAGACTAAGTCTGATGATCATATTCAGTCTGTATTTAATGGTATTTGAAAGAATTAATATCGAAAAAGGCAAATTTACCACTGAAGAACTTAATCCTACTGCGGATGAGATTAAGGAACGGGTTTACAAAACTATAATTGAATTTGAAAATCAATTTCAAACCATCAAATCTTCAAGTCTTTAACTAATCAGATCTTTGTAAACACAGCGGTACAGTTATCATCCTGAGCGCTGCCGTCATTTACTGTGTAACTCATATTGATTTCACTGCTGTTTCCTGATATGGTACCGGATCCATATACAGTGTATCCGTCTTCGGCATTCTGATTGGGAATAATAAGCGAATTTCCGGATACTGTTGCTTTTATGCTGATGCCTACGTTGTAAAAGTTGTCGATAATCACGCCGTTTAAGTTATCCGGATCGGCAGACACAGTAACTGCATAAACCGACAGAGTTGATTTATCGAAAACCTCGCTTGTTTCATCTACACTCCACTCACCCTCAAGTGCTGCAACATCCTCATTACCAACTATGTCGTCGGCAACCTCACAAGATCCTGCTGCAAATGCCAATGATGAGAAAAAGATAATAACCCGTAAAATTTTTACATTATTCAGAATTGTTTTCATGGCTTTTTCAACTGGTTTTTTTAATAGTTCACCGGTAACATACCGCTTTTTACCGAAATTATAACTAAATCTATGCCAAATTACATGTCATATAGTATCTTCGGCAAGGAATTCATGTATTTCTTAACGAAATTTGCTTTCAACATGTTTGCTAAATACTAAAAAAAACTGATATGAAAACCAGCAGAATTATTGTCATTGTTTTAGCTGTAGTTGTTGTGCTATTAATTTCAAGGGGATGCGGTAGTTACAACCGGCTTGTAACCCTTAATGAACAAGTTAACCGCGAATGGGCTAATGTTGAAAATGTTTATCAGCGCAGATCCGATCTTATTCCAAACCTTGTAAACACTGTTAAAGGCTATGCTGCTCATGAGCAGGAAACTTTAACACAGGTTGTGGAAGCAAGGGCTGATGCCACCAGAGTTACTATCGATCCGTCAAATATGACCGATGAAGATCTTAGGAGATTCCAGGCGGCACAGGGACAATTGAATTCTGCTTTATCCCGACTGATTGCCGTTGCGGAAAACTATCCGGATCTTAAGGCCAATCAGAATTTCCTGGAACTTCAGGCGCAGCTTGAAGGTACTGAAAACCGTATTGCAGTTGAACGCCGAAATTTCAATCAAACAGTAACTACTTATAACAGCGAGATAAGAAAATTCCCCATGGTAATTTTCGCCGGAATGTTCGGCTTTAAATACAGACCCTATTTTGAATCAGCTGAAGGAGCTGATCAGGCGCCAAAAGTTGAATTTTAATTATAAGATATGAAAGCAAACGATTTCTTTGCTCCTGAAGGAAAACAATTGATTGAACGTGCAATACTTGAAGCTGAAAAAGAAACTTCGGGTGAAATCAGGGTGCATGTTGAAACTGAATTCAAAGGAAATGTATTGGACAGGGCGGCCACTGTCTTTGCCACAATTGGCATGCAAAATACTTCTCTCAGGAATGGTGTGCTGATTTACTTCGCGATAAAAAACCGGCAGTTTGCCATTATTGGGGATGCCGGAATCAACAAGGTCGTCCCTGATGATTTCTGGGATCAGACAAAAGCTACCATGGAAGGCTTTTTCAGGAATTCAGAATTTGCATCGGGAATTGCTACCGGAGTAAAAATGGCCGGGGAGCAACTGCAAAAGCACTTTCCTTACCAGAAGAGCGACCTTAATGAATTGTCAAACGAAATCTCCTTTGATACCAGTGAGTGAAAAAGAAAAAATAGTATGCGATACCTCTCTTTATTGTTAGTTTCATTTCTGATCGCAGCAAATGCGATTGCACAGGATCTTCCACGGCCAATGGTGCCTTTCAGGCTTGTAAATGATTTCACCGGCCTGCTCACCGAGCAGCAGCAAATAACCCTTAATAACAAGCTCCTCAACTTTAACAATGAGACCTCAACTCAGATCTATGTGGTCACTTTTGATGACCTTCAGGGATTTGAAATTGGTGATTTCGGTCAGCGCCTGGCAGAGGACTGGAAGATTGGACAGCAGGGCAGGGATAACGGCATTTTGGTACTTGTTAGTCCCGGGTCTCGCAAAGTTACAATTCAAACGGGATATGGAATGGAAGGATCAGTTCCTGATGCAGTTGCTTCAAGGCTGATCAGCAATGTGATCACTCCAAGCTTCAGGGAGGGTAACTACTACGCAGGACTTGATTCGGTGACAAATGTACTTATGTCACTTACCCGTGGTGAGTATACAGCTGATGAGTATATAAAGAAAAAAGGTAGTGAAGACACTTCGGGGATAATATTTGCCCTGTTTATTCTGTTTATGTTTATATTCATACTGAGCTCGGTGTTCCGGCGAAAAAGGAGGTTCTATTCACCCAGGCATTCATTACCCTGGTGGCTTCTTCTTCTTGGAATGGGAGGTGGAAGGAACAATGGATGGGGTTCGTTTTCATCGGGTCGTGGCAGTTTCGGTGGATTCGGTGGCGGCGGAGGCGGATTCGGCGGCTTTGGCGGCGGTGGTGGCGGAAGCTTCGGAGGAGGCGGCGCAAGCGGTGGTTGGTAAATCGTAAATCATAAATCATAAATCGCAAATCGTAAATCGAACATGCGTTATGTCGTTATACTATTATTGACTCTGTTCTATATTCCGATATATTCACAATCGAATGATACATCCCGCCTGAAGCTTGTCTTTGCAGGTGATATAATGGGCCACGATGAACAAATTGCAGGCGCCTGGAATTCAGAAACAGGCATTTACGATTATGAACCTACTTTCAGGTATATTAAGCCTTATATTGAACAGGCGGATATTGCCATAGGAAATCTTGAGGTGACACTGGCCGGACCTCCCTATAAAGGCTATCCACAGTTCTCAAGTCCCGATGCACTTGCCAGTGCCGCAAGTGAAGCAGGATTTGATATTTTCATCCAGGCAAATAATCATGCGCTCGACCGCGGCACCAAAGGCTTTAAAAGAACAATACGAGTCCTCGATTCCTTAAATATTATTCATACCGGGACCTTTGTGGATTCTGTTGACCGTTATCTGAACTATCCGCTGATAATTGAAAAAAACAGTATACGGATTGCACTCCTCAATTACACTTATGGCACTAACGGTATTAAGATCGGTAAGCCATCTATTATAAATTACATAGATACTGCTTCCATACGAGCCGATCTGAATAAAGCAAAGCTTGCAAATCCCGATTTTACAATTATTACGGTCCACTGGGGTGAGGAATACCAAAGGACCGAGAATGTCAATCAACAGCGGCTCGCTAAATTCATGCTCAAACATGGAGCTGATGCAATTATAGGCTCGCACCCCCATGTAATTCAACCCATTAAACAATATTCATCGCCGGATTCTTCACTTAACCACCTGGTTGTCTTTTCTCAGGGAAATTTCGTTTCCAACCAGCGTGCGCAATATAAGGACGGGGGCATACTGGTTGAGATGAACCTGTTAAAAGTATCCGACAGCACGTCTCTTGAAGCACACAGCTATATGCCTGCCTGGGTTTACAGAGATGATCAGCCCGGCAAATCCACTTTTTATGTTGTACCTGTGAGTTTCTATGAATCCAACGCCTCACACTTCAATCTTAAGGATCACGACCGGTATAAGATCTCGCAATTTGCGACCGATACACGAGAGAATCTTAAGGGAATCAAAGAGAATGGATATTTTAAAGCCCGCTAATTCCTTACATCCTCTCCCCACTTCAGCTTATTCCGCAGAGTTTCGTAAAAGCTGGTTTTGGGAAGCTTAATCATTTTCAGCCTGAAGTCAGATTTTCCTATCATGAACGTTTCTGCGTTATGTAAATCTATGGCTCTGTTATCAGCAGTTACGGAATAAGTCCCTTTCCTGCTGTAGACTTTAAGTGTAATGACGTTTGTATCCGGTATTATTAAAGGTCTTACTGTCAGATTATGTGACGAGATCGGTGCAATGATCAGGTTGCCGGATCCCGGCACCACAACCGGCCCCCCAACGCTGAGTGAATATGCTGTAGAACCTGTAGGTGTGGATATAATCAGTCCATCCGTCCAGTAAGTATTCAGGAATTCGTTGTTAATATAAGCTTCAATGGTTATCAGTGTTGAATTACTTTTAATAGTAATATCATTCAGTGCAAAATTTAATCCGTTGAACAGTCCGTCAGGTTTATTGATGCTAATAAGAGTGCGGTATTCATAGGTAAAATCCCCGGCAAAAATTGCCTGGAATGCTTCGGTAATATTTTCCTTTGAAATATTAGCGAGGAAACCCAGCCGGCCTGAATTGATCCCGATGATAGGTATCTGTTCGCGAATCACAAATGGTATTGATTCGAGAAATGTACCATCACCCCCGATGCTTATCATCAGATCACTTTTCCGGTCAAACTCGGATACATTATTGAATATACCCTGAACTGATCTTTTCTCAGAAGTTTCGCACATAATAAAATCGAGAAAAGGCTTATAAACAACCAGTTCAATTTTACGGGCTTCGAATAAATCAAATAGTTCTTTAATAAAAGGATTAAATCCGGTATTGAAGGTCTTGCCAAAGAGGGCTATTCTCATTTGATCATAATTATCTCGAGTGTGGCTTCAGATACTCAAGTACTTCATGAACATCTCATAGCGGTTTTCATATAATCCATCCATATCATCATGATCCATGAATGTACTGTGTACAGTATAATTATATCTTGTAAAAGTTTGAATAATCGATGTAAGATCGTTTTTATTAATCTTAAGAGTTACCTCGAGCCTTGTGGATGCGCTGTGTGAGCTTATATACATACTGAGTATCTTGGCATCATTACTTTCAACTATTTGTGCAATCTGTGAAAGCGAGAAATCATGGATGCTCATATCAAGAACTATAATAGCTCCGGGTTCTTTAAGAGCTGCAAAATCGGCAAAGAAATGAATCAGATCATTATTGGTTATGGACCCCAGGTAATGATTCTTATGATCAAGCACCGGAACTATCGATAGGCTTAGCCGGGACGCCAGCTCAATCACCTCATAAATATGCTGACTTTCCGTTACATAGGGACTAAAAAGCGAAAGATTATGATTTCCGATTGGTTCTTCAGCCATATTGGCGTCATATATATCCTTATCTGAGATCAAACCCAGGAAATCTTCATTGTTAACAATGGGCAGATGAGAGATCCTGAATATATCCATCCAGTACAATGCCTTCTGACCACTGTCAGATGTATGCAGAGAAGGGATTACGTCGGATATTAATTCTTTTGCCAGCATATCTAAAAAACTGAAAACCTGCTAACTTTGCTTTCCTTACAGTGATTAAAGGTAGCGCATATTTCAATAAGTAAAACACAGCTGAAATGACAAAGTTAAGTGTTAATATTAACAAAATAGCAACTATCCGAAATGCCAGGGGTGGGAATATCCCTAATGTGGTCCAGGCAGCCATTAA
>DATAEX010000413.1:0-6338 GCA_036257765.1 Bacteroidales bacterium | reverse complement strand
CCCTGGGAGATTACAGACATTTCACAATTACTTCTGTAATTAGCGCCGGATTAGGAATTGGCATTACTAAAAATACAAGCATCCAATTAGAGCCTGCATTTCAATTTGATCTCATTCCCGATTATCCTAAATCATCTGGCCATTATTGGAATTTAGGTCTCAAAACCGGATTTTTCCGAAGATTTTAAAACCACTTTCATTTTAGCTAATTTTGATAAGGAGAATGAATTCTTCTTATGAAAATCCTTATTTGTCCTGATAAATTTAAGGAATCACTAACGGCTGAAAAGGTTGCTGAATCTATAAAAATTGGCATTCTTAAGGACTGGAAGCATGCTGAATGCACTATTATGCCCATGGCCGACGGCGGCGAGGGTACGGTTTCTGCAATAGTTGCTGCCACAAAAGGAAAAACTGAAAAGTTAACGGTACATGATCCTTTAATGCGGCCGGTAGATGCATTTTATGGTATTTCAGGAGATGGTAAAACGGCAGTTATAGAAATGGCTGCTGCATCGGGTTTGGCATTGGTGAAACCGGAAGAAAGAAATCCAATGATTACGACATCGTATGGAACCGGAGAGCTTATACAAAATGCAATTGACAAGGGCTGTGAATCGATCATAATAGGTATTGGAGGCAGTGCCACAGTTGATGGCGGAGTGGGAATGGCCCAGGCAATGAGAATCAGATTCTTAGATGAGAATGGACATGAAATTAAGCCTGGTGGGGGTAACCTTCGTTCTGTCAAGCACATTGACATGAGCGGTATTGATAAAAGGATTGCAAAATGCAAAATAACGGTTGCCTGTGACGTTACAAATGTGTTAACAGGCCGGGAAGGAGCTGCATACGTTTTTGGACCCCAAAAAGGTGCAACTCAGGAACAGGTGAAAGTCCTTGATGATAGCCTGGTTTATTTGTCAAATCTGATCCGACGCCAAATAAATATCGATATCAGCTCTGTTTCGGGTGGGGGAGCAGCCGGTGGTATGGGCGCCGGCATTGTGGCATTTCTGGGAGGCGAAATAAAGAAAGGTTTTGAAGTGATTTCTGAGATCGTGAAACTTGAAGAATACATAAAAAGTTCCGATCTCATTATAACAGGTGAAGGTAAAATCGACGGCCAGACTGCATATGGCAAAACGCCGGCAGGTATTGCGGGTATTGCAATCAAATATAACAAACCGGTTATTGCTTTTGCAGGTGCATTAGGTGCCGGTTATGAAAAACTATATGAGAATGGCTTTTCAGCTATTATTCCTATAGCCGATCGACCTATGAGTCTTGAGGAATCTATGAAAGTGACGGGTGTATTATTGGAAGAAGCCGCCTCGAGGATGATCAAAGTTATGGGTATAGGAAGGAAAATTAAGAACTACCTTTAATCTTATAAATTTTAAGGCAACCAATTTAATTATATGCTGTCTTATATAAAAAACACCGCCAACCAAAATCATTATGTCCCAAAATACACTTTTACAGGATTCCCAATGTATGCACCGTAAACTGGCCGTAGTTACAGGGGCATCAAGTGGAATTGGTCTTGCATATGCAAGATATTTTGCTGCGCAAGGTTATGATCTGATTATCACGGGTCGACGAAAAGATATTCTGTTTGAAACTGCACATGAAATGCAGAGAAACTATAGTGTTGATGTAGAAGTAATTATTGCGGATCTCTCAAAAAAGCAGGATATTACAAAACTATTGAAGGCTTTAGGACATAAGATTCATATTGATGTTCTTGTAAATAATGCAGGTTATAGCCTGAATTGTGCATTTACTGAGGATGAGTTCGACCATCAGATAGATATGGTAAAGGTACATATGAATGCCCCGTTATTGCTTATCCACAGTGTGTTGCCCGGTATGATAAAAAATAAAAAAGGGATAATCATAAATGTGTCCTCTCTGGCTTCAGCGTTTCCTGCAGCTAATAATGGTATGTATTCAGGTACCAAATCTTTTGTCAGAGTTTTTACCGAATCACTGCATATGGAGGTTGCCGGCTATGGTATTAAGATACAATGTCTCTGCCCGGGTTTTACCCATAGTGATTTTCACAGAAACAGCGAAGTAAAAGATTATATCAGACCTTTCTTCTGGATGACTCCTGACCAGGTTGTCGATTATTCGATATATTGCCTGAAGAAAGGCAGGGTCATATGTATTCCCGGTTTTTTATACAGGGTGATCAATTTCATATCCAAATTTATACCAAGGAAAATATATTATCCGCTGGCACATCGGATGGAAAAGTATTTTAATCCTGCCAAAGATAAAGTAAAGCCTGCCTGGTATTAAAACGGGCAAAATAAAGAAACCAGACAGGTGTTTTAAATACCTGTCTGGTTATCCAGAAAAAGAAAAAGCCTGCAATCAAAACACCTCTAGAACGACTTTACGAATTTAGCGCGGGCGGAGAATCCTGCTGATTCAACAAGGAGGTAGTAAACGCCTTTGCTTAATCCGGTAAGGTCAATCACCAGATTTCCATTGTTTGTTGCCTTCGTGGATAGTACTATCTGTCCTGCTAAATTCAATACGCGTACAGAAAGAACACCTGAAGGCATATCATTCCCGGAAACCCTTACATAATCACCTGCAGGATTAGGATATAAGGTGACATCTTCAAATTCCCTGTCGTATACTCCGGTCGTTTCAAAAATGTCAGTGAAATCAGTATTATGCAAAAATGGAACAGTCGTATCACCATTAACTGTTTCAATTTCAATGCGCCATGCATGATCTGCCGGAGGTGCATCATAAGTGCCATTGCCATTCAAATCGGCGAAAAAGTCAATCCTGTATGAACCACCAGTATCCACGCTATAGGATACCACGTCAAAGTTGGATTCTGTAACCTCATCAATTGTTATGGTGTCGACATAAGTGTCATTCTCATTATTGACAATATAAACCACCAGCAATTGACCAATATGCGGATCCATGGAGGTAAGTGCTAGAGTAATAGCGTGCTTCCATTCAATATCAGTGAAAACCGTATTATGCACAAAAGTCAGAGTGGTATCGCTTTCAAGGTTATCAACTTCAAGCCTCCATGCATGATCTTCCGGAGGTGCATTATAGTTTCCACTTTGATTATGATCTGCATAAAAATCAACATTATATGATCTTCCGGTTTCTACATCAGCAAATACAACCGAAAATGCTTCAGTGACAACCGTATCGTGAACCCTTTGAACTATTTCACCCGACTCCTGGTCGACCAAAGCCAGCCATAAATCCTGATTCAGGTGTGGATTCATTGATGAGAAATCGATCGTGATGTCAGCACTTGTTTCACCGCCGCCATTATCGGCAACTATTACCTGACCCAACATACCCATACCGGCATGAGGATCGCACTGATAATCATAAGTGCCCGCCAAAGTAAATACATATGTATAGGTCCAGCCTGTACCAACATCATTTCCAAATGATGCCGGATTTCCTGCATGGGTTGCCTGTGTTCCGTTGACATTGTGACTTCCCAGGTTATTAGTCCAAACTACTGTGTCACCGATCTGAATTTCTAGAGTGTCAGGATTGAATGCATAATCAGCTACACTAACCTGATGGGTGGTCTGTGCCTGAACGACTATTACCATTAATAATGAAAAAATCAGAGTAATTAAAGATTTGACTGCAATTGGTATAAAAGCTTTCATAACATTATTGGATTTAGATTAAAATATTGATAATTAAAAAATCATAATCAGAAATGATATTTAAACGAAAAAGATAATCCCATGCCGGATAGATTCACGTTAGCCCAGCCCATCTGTTTCAGAGGGAGTTTAAAGTAGGGTTCAACCGCAAAGCTTGTTCTCTGAGTGGTTTGCACGGAAAGTCCGATTGCCAGGTTCGCCACACCAAATAGTACTTTGGAATTTTCTTCAGTGTTCCACTCAGAATCCGCTCCCGGATTATCCTGGTTAAAAGTGAATTTATATTTCTCATCCAGGAGAAAATAGCTTCCCAACCCTGCCGATGCAGTGAATGAGATTGCCCGTTTCCGGTAAAAGAGGTAAGTCAGAAGAACCGGAATATCAATGACTCTGCATGAACCGTCAATATTATCCGGTATTTTTCCGTTGGTCCGGTATTGCCAGTAATCGTAAGGGACATTATAATAATCAGCGCTGCTGCTATACTTTTTATTATTATAAAGTATACGGGCAGATAGTGACCAGCGTGGAGTCAGGTCATATGAAAAAATTCCACCAATAACCGGTGAAACGGTTTTGCGGTGCGTAAATCCAGTACTGTTGAAATCCGGCGCAAGGAGCAGACCAATTGACCACCGGTTGAACGGCCTCTTCACCGCAGCATTATTTGAAGTATTTGAGATAGAAGGGAAATAGAGTTCTCTGGAATAATTTACTGGTAACAAATCTATGTTTTCATGCGGAATCAAAGCAAGACTTATTGGTTCAGTTACTGAAACAAGATCAACGGTTAATGAAGTAGCCGTTTCCACGTCAGCACCGGGAGCAGGCCCTGTTTGTGCCTGTAATTTTTGGTTGTCAATTTCAGATTCCATAATCGCTGTCGGTTTATTTTCCGTGACTGCTGGTTGAGATTCAGTACCATTTGAAGGACGAACATTCTCCGGAAGCGAGGAATTATTTCTTTTTCCGGGATCCGGATTTAAAACAGGTGAAATTGTCTGAGCGTGCAATAAAGAGGATTCCGATTTTTCAATGACTTCACTTCTATTGTTTTTTTTATCCCGTATCAGTTCGCTCGTAAGCCATCCAAGAATAAAAGCTGCGGTCAGTCCTGCCAGGATGATTATAATTAGTCTCACAGGAAAATGAGCAGGTGTCTCTTCTGAGGAAGGTAAACCCGACAATTCAAGTTTCCTTTCCATTTTAAGCCAGTCCTCTTCCTGGAAGGTGAATTCATGAAAAGCAAGCCGCTTTTTGAAAAATTCTTCTATATGACTGCTCTCGGTCATTTTATTTTACTTCAAAATATACAGCCAGATATTCCTGTAATTTCATCAGCGCCCTGGCATAATTTGATTTAGATGTACCTACATTTATATTAAGCATTTCAGCTACTTCCTCATGCTTATAACCCTCGAGGGCATGCAAACTGAATACTGCCCTGTAGGCAGGAGGAAGTTTCCGCACAATACCAATCAGATCATTATAACTCATGGCATCGAGTTGTTCTGCCTCACTGAACATGATCATATTATTTTCAAGACTCTCGGTATCATGAATCTTATATTTCTTAAGGTGATCTATGGCACTGTTGATCATTATCTTTTTGAGCCACGGTTTAAATGGCCGGTTTAAATCAAATTTGTTGATGTAAGTGAATACATTCAGAAACCCATCATTCATCATTTCGACCGCATCTTCCCTATTGCGGGCATAGTGCATGCAAATACCCAGGCAGTAACTGTAAAAGTGTTGATAAAGAGCCTTTTGAGCTTCTCTTTTATGATTCCTGCAGTCTATTATTAACCTGGTTATATTAAGGGTATCAGGATCCATTAATCCTTAATTCGCGCGTTTGTATCTATATACCTGCAAAAGAGTAAAAAAGGTTGCCTGGACTGAAAAATAATTTTGGAAGGGCGTTATAGGAACAAGAAAAGGGGCGAATAGTTTCATAGTGAACTGACTCGCCCCCTTACCCCGCCTAAAAGGTGGGAAGAGGAATATTTAGATTATTTTTTGAGCGGTGTTAGGTTGGAGAGGTTAATCTCTTCTTCCCAAAAATACCATTACATAGTAAGCCAGCATGGCCAGTGATGAGAGTGCAGCCACTACATATGTATAAGCTGCCCATTTCAGGGCGTCTTTAGCCTGGGGATAAGTTCCCTGACCAGTAACATTTGAATTGCTGAGCCAGGTAAGAGCACGATGACTGGCATTGATCTCTACAGGGAGTGTAATCAGGGCGAATAAAGTGAAAACAGCATAACAGCCGATTATAATAAGCAAAGCCACATCAATCGGAAATACCTGCTGAAAAACCAGTGCACCAAAGAACATGGTTATAAATATAAAATTCATGATCCTGGCACTTACATTCTGTATCGGAACCAGGGCTGAACGCAATTTAAGAGGAGCATACGCATTTGCATGCTGTATGGCATGTCCGCATTCATGAGCCGCAACTGCAGCTGCTGAAACGTTACGGCCACTATAAACATCAGGACTTAAATTAACCGTTTTATCAAGCGGATTATAATGATCGGTCAGCTGACCCTGAACAGATATCACTTTTACATCATGAATGCCATTTTCGCTGAGCATTTTTTCAGCTACATCCTTACCGCTCATGCCGTAGTTTACGGGAATTTCAGAATATCT
>DATAEX010000383.1:0-6425 GCA_036257765.1 Bacteroidales bacterium | reverse complement strand
CAAAAAGGCCAAACCAATTACTGTGGTGTAATCGAAGCTTCCGGATGATCGGGCAGCAAGTTGCATACTGACCGCAATCTCAACAGCCAGCATTCCGAACAAGGTTGAAAACTTAATTATAGGATTCAGCGCTACAGATGTTGTGTCCTTGAAGGGATCGCCAACTGTATCTCCAACAACGGTTGAAGCATGTAACGCAGTATTTTTCTCCCGGAGATCCACTTCCACATATTTCTTAGCATTGTCCCATGCCCCGCCAGCATTTGCCATATAAATTGCCTGAAATAAACCGAAAATCGCTATGGATATAAGATAAGCCACAAAGAAATTGGGATTTATAAAAGCAAATGCAAGCGTTAGTGTCATTAAAACGATAAAAATATTCCACATCCCTTTTTGTGCAAATTGGGTGCAGATTTTCACAACGGTCTTGGAATCTTTAATATCGGCCTCACTTTTGTCGAGGTTAATGTTCTTCCTGATAAACTCGACTGCCCGATAGGCACCTGCTGCAACGGCCTGGATTGATGCTCCGCTGAACCAGTAAATCACGGCACCGCCGCATACAAAGCCTATAAGGACAGGAGCTTCAGTGAGATCCAGGGCAAGCAATCCGAACTTTTTAAGAAGCAGGATGATCGAAAAGATCATGGTTGTTGCACCAATGACAGCAGTTCCGATTAAAACGGGCTTGGCCGTAGCTTTAAATGTATTACCGGCAGAGTCATTTTCTTCAAGGTACATTTTACCGGTTTCAAAATCGGGAGTAAAACCGAAATCACGCTTAATTTCCTCTTTTATATGCGGTATCTTTTCAGTTTGCGCCAGTTCAAATACGGATTGAGCGTTGTCGGTCACCGGTCCGTAACTATCCACAGCTATATTCACCGGTCCCATACACAGGAAGCCAAAGGCTACAAGACCGAATGCGAAAATTGAAGGATATCCGATAATTTCACCCAGGTCCATTTGACTGACAATATAAGCTATCGTCATAAGCGCAGCCATTAACAGGCCTTTCCAGAATGCGCTGTAATTACCTGCTACGATTCCAGACAATATGGTTAAAGAAGATCCGCCTTCTCGCGAGGCATTGACAATTTCATGAACATGCCTTGATTTGGAACTGGTAAATGCTTTGGTAAATTCAGGAATGAGCACCGCGGCAAGTGTCCCGCAACTTATGATGGTTGCTAGCTTCCACCATAATGAAGTATAAGTGACTCCGTTTACCACCAGTGTTCCAACCAACAGATAACTCATTACGAATGTTGTTATGATCGACATAACACTGGCAATCCAGATCAGTCGTGCGAGCGGTTCTTCGAAATTAAAGCTTTTCAGCTTACTATACTTTCGTTTACTGTAAGCATGGTTAATTTCAAAAGACGCTGCAGACATAAAATCCATTAAGAACCGCATGGCGAATATCCAGACAATCAGAGATGCCTGTACCATAGGTTCTTTAACAGCCAGAGTGATGAAGGATATCAGGGCCACGCCGGTTACACCGTAAGTTTCGAAACCGTCAGCTGTAGGTCCCACACTGTCGCCTGCATTATCACCGGTGCAATCCGCAATAACACCAGGATTACGGGGATCATCTTCCTTAATATGGAAAACGATCTTCATCAGGTCGGATCCAATATCCGCTATTTTGGTGAAAATGCCGCCGGCGATCCGGAGTGCGCTGGCACCAAGTGATTCGCCAATTGCAAAGCCTAAAAAGCAATATCCGACTATTTCGCGAGGAACAAATAATAAAATGAATACCATCATGATCAGTTCCAGGCTGATCAGAAACAAACCAATGCTCATGCCTGCCTTGAGCGGAATGGAAACCACATCCCATGGTTTGCCGCGAAGAGAAGCAAATGCAGTGCGTGCATTTGCATACGTATTAACCCTGATACCATACCAGGCAACGCAATATGAGCCCATCATGCCAATTACTGAAAACAGAAGGACCAACATTACAACTGATAAACCAGACCCGGTAAGAAAGAAAAAATAATAGGCCATTGCTAAGCCTATGATGCCAAACAGGATCATCAAAAATTTGCCCTGCTGAATCAGATAAGTTTTGCAGGTTTCATAAATTGTAGCTGCAACACTAAGCATAGACTTGTGCGCGGGCAGTTTTTTTACTGAACGAAACAGTGACAGGCTTACAGAGAGCGTAAAAACGATTACTACAGATCCAAACAACAGTAAATGCCAGGCATCCAATCCGAAATTCCCGAAAAAACCCTGATGCAGATCGGGGATAGCCAGGTCCGCCTCATTGGCAACCACCGGGATACCACTGGCAATCAATATCACCAGAAAAAATAATGTATGCTTAATATATCTCATAAAGTATTATAATTATTAATTAATGAATAAGCTATTCCGGAATTCATGCATATAATCCAATCGCTTCACAATGCATAAATATTCAATACTTATGATCATGAATTTTCAAAACGAATTAATAGCCGAATGATGAGGAGGGAAGAGTATTAAATCTGAAATTTGCAGAATAGAGCCTCGGTCTGTATTACCAATTTGGATTGAAAGGCTTTCTCATTAAATGTGTTATAGGACTTCCTTGTTTTAAAGGGACAGGATAACGAAGGATGCTGTAGTTGTATCTTCCTTAGAAAATTGCTTGGATCATATTCTATGCCGTGAACTATATCCGAGACCAGGCTGGAAGAATTGAATGGCTTGTTCAGGCTATACTTTAAGTTGCATACCTTAAAATGATCGGGACTACCGGATTGATTAATAAAAATTGGGTTTTCTGATCTGCGCGGAAGAGACATCGATCCCCCAAAACAATCAATTGTGGCAAATAACATTAATAATATCAAGCATCTCCGCGCAACCATTCTTTGCAACAAAAAATAAAACCCTAAGAAAAAGCAAAAATATATTAAATATTCAATTGCATTTTATAATTACGTAAAAGATGGTGGTCGAGTTGCAATTTAGAAAGCGTATAAATAGAAACGTAAAAGTAAGGTGTTTTCTAATTACACCTCTATGGCCGAAATTGCAATCGGATATTTTAATATATTCATTCAACTATTTTTCAATAACCCACCTATGAATAAAATTGCTTTGATTTTTGCCGGAATATCTTGTGTGACATTTTCTTATTGCCAGTCCGAGATTCCAACAAAGGCTGTAACTTACGTTACGTCAAGAGATACTAAGGACAGGCTGACTGAAAAAGAGAATCTTTCATTCACCGAATTACCTCAACCTGATGAAATGTTCCCGACCATCATGATCGATCCCGGGAAGAAATTCCAGGTTATCGAAGGATTCGGAGGTGCATTTACAGATGCCGCCGCGGAAACATTTTATAAAATGCCTGTTGATAAGCAACAGGAGATCCTTAATGCCTATTTTACATCTGATAAGGGAATAGGCTATACACTTTGCCGTACTCATATAAACAGCTGCGACTTTTCAAGCGGAAGCTATGCCTACGATGAGGTACCGGGTGACACTCTGTTGGAACAGTTTTCGGTAAAGCATGATGAGAAATTCAGAATCCCGATGATACAGGCAGCATTGAAAACATCTGGAAACAACATAAAGATATTTGCATCGCCATGGAGTCCTCCTGCCTGGATGAAAACTAACAATAACATGCTGAAAGGAGGTAAAATAAAACCTGAATACCTTGGTGCCTGGGCCAGGTATTATATAAAGTTTATCAAGGAATATGGCATGCATGGCATTCCGATATGGGGACTGACTGTTCAGAATGAGCCTATGTCGGTTCAGACCTGGGAATCCTGCATATTTACCGGGGAAGATGAAAAGGACTTTATTAAAAAATATCTGGGCCCCGCTTTAGTTATGAATAAAATGACCGATGTAAAACTTATGATATGGGATCATAACAGAGGTATCATGTACCAAAGAGCTAAATCTGTATACGATGATCCTGAGGCCTCGAAGTATGTTTGGGGGATGGGATTTCACTGGTACGTAGGAAACCATTTCGACAATGTAAGACTTGTGCACGACACCTACCCGGATAAAATGCTGGTGTTTACCGAGGGCACTCCGGCATCATATAACGAGAAGAGACTCTATGACTGGCAATGGGGCGAGCAATATGCGGAATCAATTATCATGGATGTCAATAATTGGGCTTCGGGGTGGGTCGACTGGAACATCCTGGTGGATGAAAAAGGCGGACCAAATCATGTGGGTAACTTCTGTATAGCCCCCCTGATTGGGAATACCAAAACAGGTGAGATCGTTTACATGAATTCCTATTATTATATCGGGCATTTCTCCAGGTTCGTAGTTCCCGGCGCCAGGCGTATTGTAAGCTCTTCAAATGATGACAGGCTTCTGTCCACCGCATTTATTAATCCCGATGGTACCATTATCGTGGTAGTAATGAACCAGACCGACAGGGATATTGAATTTAAAACATGGCTTGAAGGGAAGGCAGTGCAAAGCAATAGCCCCGCCCATTCAATTATAACGGTGAAAATTGGAAGTTAGCATGATCTTATTTTAAAATCCCAACTGCTATGTAAGACTCGTTCCCTTTTTCATGATACACACGGTGTGTGGCTTTGATGAAATCATCAGGCCGGGCCAGAAAGATATTCTCAACATATTTCTGGGGATTAATATCTACAAGCGGAAACCAGGTACTTTGAATCTGGATCATAATCCGATGCCCTTTTTTAAAACAATGCAGAACATCCTGTAATTCCAGGTTTATTTCTTCTATCTCATTGGGTTTAAAGGGCACCGGATTTTCATAGCTTTTTCTGAAGCGTCCTCTTATAACCTCGCTTCTGACCATCTGCTGATATTCTGCCATCTTCATTCCCTTTCTTGTCGAGGGATTGTCTGGTGCGTCTGAGGGGTAAACATCTATCAGTTTCACTATAAAATCGGCATCACTGCCTGTGGTAAAAACTTTCAAATGAGCAAGCAGGGGACCCGCCAAAGTTATGTCATGATCCAAAATTTCGGTGGAATATACAAGGACGTCAGGTCTCCGGGCTGCAAACCTTTGATCATCGGTCATGTATTCTTTTGTCATCTCAAATGCAATATCCTCGGTATATGGAACAGGCTTATCCGGGTCACTTACAAATTCATCGAAGGAATTAGAGGAATTATAATCAGGATCAAATGACAGCAAGCCATTTCCCGATAAGTATAGCTTCCTCGGTTCCAGGTTTTTAGGTGGCCAGGAATTGAACTTTTCCCACTTATTTGCCCCGGTCATAAACATCGTAGCTTCAGCAATATCCGGTTTTCCCTTTCCTTTTAAATAGTAGTTAAAAAATGGTAATTCAATACTGTCACGATAAAAGAAAGAGTTTTGCTGCCCAAAAGAAACGTTACCCAGATATGAGCCATCGGTGCGAGCCCAGCCTCCATGTATCCAGGGTCCTATTACAAGTGAATTCCGGGTATCGGGATTGTTTTTTTCAATGGCTTGATAAGTTTTAAAAGTACCGTACAGGTCCTCTGCATCGTACCAGCCTCCCACAATAAGCATTGCCGGTTTTATATTGATAAGGTGGGGAAGTATGTTTCTTTCCTGCCAGAATTCATCATAATTCGGATGAGCCACCAGGTCGTTCCAAAAGGCGATGCTGTCACCAAAAAATTTAGATTTTGCCATGGAGAGTGGTTCCAGTTTTGAATAAAAACTGTAACCATCGGGTGTTCCGAAATGATATGCTATTTCAAAATCTTTCATTGGTTTATGTCTGGGTAAATCCATAACCGACAAAAAATCGAAATTTGCTGCCAGATAGAAAGCTCCGTGATGGTGCATGTCATCAAAGAACCAGTCGCCAATAGGTGCCTGAGGTGATACACAAACCAATGCCGGGTGTGCATTTATAGATGCGCATGAAGCATAATAGCCCGGGTACGAAATGCCCCACATACCCAGTTTGCCATTATTATTACTGATATTCTTAATTAGCCAGTCGATGGTATCGTATGCGTCCGAACCTTCATCAATATCGGAATCTGATAATTTATTATCAATAAAAGGAGTCATATGTCTGAAGATGCCTTCTGACATGAATCTTCCGCGTACATCCTGGAAAACAAAAATATATCCTTCATGAAGAAATGCCGGGAACAATCCACGCCGGAAGGAAAAATCCATCTCTTTTCCGTAGGGTGCCACATTATACGGTGTACGATTTAGAAGAATCGGGTATTTTACCGACTGATCCTTTGGAGTATAAACAATGGTATGAAGCTTAACACCATCTCTCATGGTGATCCGGTATTCTGCTTTGTTATAATGTTGTACCAGGTAAAGAGAATCCGGATTTATGCCGTTAACAGCGTTAAACACAAGGTAACATAAGAAAATCAGAAAGAAATATTTCATAACCAGAGAATTTTGGACAAATATAAGTGATTCAAAT
>DATAEX010000380.1:0-3913 GCA_036257765.1 Bacteroidales bacterium | reverse complement strand
TTACAATTACCGTCTTGCCTGATCCGGAAACACTGAAGCTGTTTGCAACTCTTCGTACAATGGGTATAAGCGGATGACCTGCACTTTTTGCCTCAAGCTTAAAATATTCCGGAACAATAACAGGTGTTGTCCATTCCGGGTTATTAAAAGCCATGTTTGCAAAACAAGACAGGACTTCAAATTCAGCCATGCCTGAAAACCAATCTGAGATTTCATTGCCGTGCCTTTTTTTCCAGTTTTCAAGTGCAATGCATTGCTGAATATCCCAGAAAAAGTAAAGATTAAGCGGAATAGCAACCATGATGTTAAGCCGTGCATCAAGCCGGTTCACAAGCTTTGAAAGCAATCCAATTTCTTCGGACACCTTTGTATTCCTTGTAAAAATATTATGAAGCTCTTTTAATTTAATGCAGTTAAATCTATTGTCTTCGATCAGGCGGATTGTCGATGCATAGGATTTGAGCATTTCTGATGACTTGCTCACCTGAAAATGAACCTTTGATATTTTCTTTGCCTGGCTGAAATAGTAAATGAAGTTTATAGAATAAGCAATCATTAATAACGAAAATGGTAACCGGAACAAAGCAACAAGAATAGTCGATCCTAATGCCAGAGCGCTCAGTGAATAAATGATTGCCTTCAGGTATTTTTGATTACCAGGAATTTCCTCCTGCACCCATCTTACAAGAATGGCCGGGTCGTTTGACCCATGCGAATTGCTATATGCCAGAGAATTTAACTTCTGACGCCAGTCAATTTGATCTTTAAGTTCAAGAAATGCCTGCTGACGAAGATTTATTTCTTCTATAGATGCAGGTTCTTTCAGCCATTTGGCAAGAATATCTGCAGCAGGCTTACTGGTAGTGCGGTTTATAAATTGAAAAACAGACGAATGACCGAACAGGTCCAGATCATATGAGTTTTCATGATCACGATTTATGTATTCGGAACCATCAGGATATTCATGAAATCGACCATTGATACAATGCAATTCACGATCATTTATAATTTCAAAATATCTGCAAAAAAGTTTGTTTTGTTCGGTCTTTGAATGATAATTTACAAGCCAGCCGAACAAAGTCATTCCTATGGCAAGTATTATGACAGCTGTTGATATTGAAACAGATAAAAAGACAAAGAATAATGTAATTCCCGATAAAAAGGTTATCAGCCGCGCCATTGAGAGGTGTGTTTCCAGCTTATTAAACTTATCTCCCTTTTCTCTGTATTCCCTTATGCGTTTATAGTAATAATCGGTGGGTGTCATGCCTGAATGATAAGGCATCAAAATTATCAATTCATCAAAGATTTAACACATAATCTGCTAATGCTGTAAACTATTATTTTTTACATTTGCGGTTCTGGTGTTGCGGAGCCTTAACTGCTAACAGACTAACAGACTAACAGACTAACATGGAATACAACTTTACTGAGATCGAAAAGAAATGGCAGGATTACTGGGAAAAGTGTAAAACCTTCAAAACCTTTGATGATTTTGGCAAAAAGAAATTTTACGTGCTGGATATGTTCCCCTATCCATCAGGAAGTGGCCTTCATGTTGGTCATCCCGAAGGGTATACCGCAACCGATATAGTTGCCCGATATAAGAGGATGAAAGGTTTCAATGTTCTGCATCCCATGGGATGGGATTCATTTGGTCTGCCTGCTGAGCAATATGCAATACAAACGGGAACACATCCGCACATCACCACCGAAAAAAACTGCAATACATTTCGTCGTCAGATAAAGTCGCTGGGACTGGGTTATGACTGGGATAGAGAGATCACAACTTCTGAACCGAAGTATTACAAATGGACACAATGGATTTTTATCCGTCTTTTTAATACATGGTTTGATGAAAAACTACAAAAAGGACGTCCGATCTGCGATCTTGAAATTCCGGTAGAAATATATAAACAAGGAGAGAAGACTATTCGGGATTTCATCGACGGCAAGAGGCTTGCTTATTATGACGAGGCACAGGTATGGTGGTGTGAGCATTGCAGAATTGTCTGCTCCAATGAGGAAGTTCTTACCGATGGTACACATGAAAAATGCGGAAATCCGGTAACCCGAAAAAACCTGAAACAATGGATGCTTCGGATACCTCTGTATGCAGAGCGATTGTTAACCGCACTGGATGATCTGGACTGGCCGGAAGGCGTTAAAGATATGCAACGGAACTGGATTGGAAAATCAACCGGCGCCGAGGTGGATTTTGAGATTGAGGGGATGGGCAAAAACCTGAGAGTTTACACTACCCGTCCTGATACCCTGTTCGGAGCCACCTATATGGTAATTTCCCCCGAACATCCAATGCTGGGTGAAATAACCACCGACATTAAAAGAAAGCAGGTTAATGAATATATAAAAGCGGCCTCTCTGAAATCAGATCTCGACCGGACGGACCTAGCAAAAGAAAAAACGGGTGTTTTTACAGGCCGGTATGCAATAAATCCTGTGAATCGTAAAAAGATACCTGTTTGGGTGGCTGATTACGTTTTGACCGGATATGGAACCGGAGCTATAATGGCTGTGCCGGCACATGATACCCGCGATTTTGAGTTTGCTGAAAAATTCGGATTGCCTATAGAATGTATTATGGATCCGGATGGTGCAGACAGCGGGTTGAGGGATCAGGTGCTTGCAGGAAAGGCTTGCTGGACCGAAGATGGGAAATATATCAATTCTTCGAGTGAGGTAACCGGATTGAACATTAACGGACTGAACAAGGAAAATGGCATTCTCACTGTAATCACATGGCTCGAAGAAAAAGGCATCGGGATAGCTAAGGTCAATTATAAATTACGGGATTGGCTCTTCAGCAGACAGCGCTATTGGGGTGAACCATTCCCTGTTATTCACTGGGAGGACGGCGAAATAGAAGTACTTAATGAGAAGGAACTTCCCCTTGAATTACCCGAACTGAAGGTATATCAGCCTGGCGCTGACGGTGAATCTCCGCTGGCCAATGCAGGAGAATGGCTTATTGTGACAAAAAACGGCAGGAAAGGCCGAAGGGAAACTAATACCATGCCGCAATGGGCGGGTTCATGCTGGTACTATCTGCGGTATATTGATCCGGCCAATGAAAAGGAACCATTTTCCGCAGCTAAGGAAAATTACTGGATGCCGGTTGATCTGTACATAGGAGGAACTGAACATGCTGTTCTTCACCTGTTATACAGCCGTTTCTGGCATAAAGTGCTTTATGATCTGGGAATTGTGTCAACTGACGAGCCTTTTAAAAAACTCTTTAACCAGGGAATGATCCTTGCTTTCGCCTACGAAACCGCAACAGGTGCCAAGATACCGGTGGATCTGGTTGAAGACCGCGATGGTCATTTCTTCCATAAAGAATCAGGTGAAAAATTAAGGCAAATAGTTGCCAAAATGTCCAAATCACTGAAAAATGTCGTTAATCCTGATGATGTGGTCAAACAATACGGAGCCGATTCATTGCGTTTGTATGAAATGTTCATGGGTCCTCTCGATGTTATCAAACCCTGGGCCGACACCGGAGTAAAGGGAGTTTACGGATTTTTAAACAGGGTCTGCAGGTTCTTTGGAGAAAAGCAGAATATTATAGCGGGAGAGGAAGACCAGGAAGTATTGAAAAGTCTTCACCAGACCATAAAAAAGGTTGAACAGGATATAGAACATTTGCGCTTTAATACGGCGATTTCCCAAATGATGATATTCAGCAACCTTTGTATAAAAAAAGGTAAGGTAACCCGTGACACTGCCGAAAAATTCGCCTGTATACTCTCTCCGTTCGCTCCGCACCTGGCAGAAGAACTGTGGGAAATATGCGGTAATCAACCCAGTATCAGCCAACAGAATTTTCCTGTTGCAAATGAAACCTATCTGCATGTCGATTCGTTTGACTATCCGGTATCCTTCAATGGCAAGC
>DATAEX010000382.1:0-5976 GCA_036257765.1 Bacteroidales bacterium | reverse complement strand
AAATTACCTTCAAATACCAACCTCATGCTTATATATCCTACCAGGGCAGTTATAATGTTAAGTAAAAATACCTGCAATATAATAACGGTTAATTTGGTAAGAAAAACCGTATTTCGCGACAAAGGCCTGGTGAGCAGATATTCGGCAGTTTTGTTATATTCCTCTTTCAGTAAAATATTGCACGAAAGTACAATACTGAAAATACTCCCGAGAACCATCATATAAATAATGTTATTAACGGAATAAAACCCAAGTACTGAATTCAAATCACTGATATTTGACACACCTTTAAACTCCAGGGCAGTTTTAGGAATCAGATTTATCATTCCCAATACCTTTGATTGGTTATTAATAAAGGTTGGAAATACTGACATAGTTACTGCTGTTAGAACTGAAATTACCAGTATCCAAAGTATCAAACTAAGACTGTTAAAGCGCATTTCCCTATTAAATAGATTCGTGTTCATGGTGATGTCAGCGATAATAATGCATAAATATTTCTTCCAAAGTAGGCTCCTCAATGGTCATGTAACTTAGCTTTTTCACGGCAAGCGACTTTATAAGTTCGTTTATGTCACCGGAAAACATAAAAGAAAGAACGCCCTCTGATTTCAGTAAAATCTTCTCCATCCCCCTAAGTTTGAAGTTTTCGATATCATTATTCCCAAATTCTATGGTGATCTTTTTCAATTGTTTTTTCCTTAATGTTTCAATCTCTTCTACACCAATAATCTTTCCTTCTTTGATAATGCCTACTTTTTTGCAGATTCTTTGAACTTCATTCAACAAATGAGAGGAAAAAAATATGGTCATTCCGTTGTTATTTTCCTTTCGCAATAATTCAAAGAATTTTGACTGCATTAGCGGATCGAGGCCTGTTGTCGGCTCGTCCAGAATTAATAGCCGGGGTCTGTGCAATAAACTTTGTATAATTGCAACTTTTTTCCGATTGCCAAATGAGAGATCGGCAATCTTTCGGGTAAGATCCAGTTCGAACCATCCTGACAGTTCCTTTATCCTGTCATCTACCGGTACTGACCGATAAAAATTACCGCAATATCTCAGAAAATCAATTACTTTCAGATTATTATAAGCATTTGCATCGGCAGGGACATATCCGACAAGCTGCATTATTTTTTTTTTGTCTTTCGTCACATCAAGATCCAAAATCTTTGCATAGCCCTTATCGGGGAATATGAGATTCATAAGGATCCGGATGGTAGTTGATTTGCCTGCACCGTTAGGACCAATAAACCCGAAAATTTCGCCTTCCTGCACTTCGAGAGTTACATCTTCAATCCCCCTTGATTTACCATAATGCTTTGAAAGATTAACTATGCTGATTATCGGAGCTTGCATATTATTTGTTGTTGATAAGATAAAGATAGCGATTATGTAACGAAGTGTGTAGCGATGAGTTGCGTGCGGAGGCTATGAACCATCTTTTTTAAGTAATTTTACAGTTTTTAAAATTCACAATGTATTCCAAAGATGATACTATTTGTGCTATTTCTACACCATCGGGAAAGGGTGCTATTGCCGTAATCCGTTGCAGCGGATCGCGAGCATTTGAAATATGTGAAAAGATCGTCCAACTAAATTCGGGTAATAATGTGATAAGCGATCTTCCAGCCAATACTATGCATTATTCTATCGTGTATGACGGAAATGAAATTATTGATCAGGTAGTTACGGGAATTTTTCGGAAACCCCATTCCTATTCAGGCGAAGATACCGTGGAGATTAGTTGTCATGGTTCTCCCTATATTCAAAAGAAGATACTGGAGTTGCTTGTCCAATCCGGTGCCAGAATGGCGACTCCCGGTGAATTTACTATGCGTGCCTTTTTTAACGGTAAACTTGATCTAACCCAGGTAGAAGCAGTGGCTGATCTTATCTCTTCCGGATCGGAAGCTGCTCATCGCATAGCTATTAACCAGATGAGAGGTGGATTTACACGGGAAATCAAAAAACTCAGAAATAAACTATTGAACTTTACTACTTTGGTTGAGCTGGAACTCGATTTTAGCGAAGAAGATGTTGAATTTGCCGATCGAAATGCGTTGAAATCTCTTATAGATGAAATAACCGGCACACTTGAAAGCTTAAGCGATTCTTTCAAACAAGGCAATGCAATCAAACAGGGAATACCAGTGGCAATTGTTGGCAGGACCAACGCCGGGAAATCGACGCTTCTTAACCTCTTGTTGCGAGAGGAAAAAGCGATAGTATCTGAAATAGAAGGCACAACCCGTGATTCCATTGAAGATGTAATCAGCATAAAAGGAATTCATTTTCGGTTGATCGACACTGCGGGTTTGCGTCATACGGAAGATGTCGTTGAACAGATGGGGATTGAAAGAACCTGGCAAAAAATCGATCAGGCCATGATCATCATCCAGGTACTCGACATAAAAAGTAAGGACGAGGAGGTGAAAAACGTGGCTGACAGGATCCGCAATTCTCAAAATGGGGACATAAAAAAAAGAATATTAGTTCTCAATAAAATAGATAAAATCTCTAAGGAAAAGCAAGAGGAAATAATTGAGGAACATAAGACCCGGCTGAATCAGGGTGAAATGATAATACCTGTATCCGCCAGTCATGGAACCAATTTGCAACTACTTGAACAGGCATTACTTGATGCAGCTGGTTATGCAGAATCAGAAGAAAACGATGTAATCATTACAAATGTCAGACATTATGAAGCCCTTGAAAAAGCACTATCCGCAATGAAAAGGGCAAAAGAGGGACTTATAAATTCAGTTCCTGGTGATTTGCTTGCGCAGGATATCCGCGAAACCATGCATTACCTGGGTGAAATAACAGGAGAAATCACCACAGATGAAGTTTTGGGTAATATATTCAAGAATTTTTGCATCGGAAAATAACAGGTTGCAGAAGAATTCAGTTTCAGTTTTAGGACCAATGTGTCATTGATCAATCCCTATCCATTGTCAGCTGTGAAAACTTCTTTACTTAGAACAACTTAGATGCCTTTGATGTTAATTCAAGAATAAATGTTTATTTAATTTAAGGACTATGACAATCGTTAAAACAATAAAGGAGTTGTCGCAGGAACAACGTGAAGAATTGTTCAATGTGTTGAAAGCACGTTTTGAGAAAAATATGAAACGACATAATGGTCTTGAATGGGCTAAAGTACAAGCAAAACTGGAAGCCTGCCTTTCCGGCGTCGAGGATGATACTGAAAAACTATGGTCTCTCCATGAAATGGAAAGAACAGGTGGTGAACCCGATGTTGTTAGTAAGGATAATAAGACCGGCGAATACATTTTTTATGATTGTTCTGCGGAAAGTCCCAAAGGCCGCAGAAACTTTTGTTACGATCGTGAAGCCCTTACGGCAAGGAAAGAACATAAACCGGAAAATAGTGCCATTGATATGGCAGCTTCCATGGGTATTGAGCTTTTGACGGAAGAACAATACCGGGAATTACAGAAACTTGGAAATTTCGATACGAAAACGTCGAGCTGGGTGAAAACACCTGCTAATATCAGAAAACTTGGGGGTGCCCTATTTTGTGATCGCCGATATGACCATGTCTTCGTATATCACAATGGCGCAGAATCATATTATGGCTCCAGGGGTTTCCGTGGCTCACTAAAGATCTAACATAATCCGTAAATCCCTTTTGTCTTCTAGTCTGCTATCCAGGAAGCCTAAAACAGAATTCTGCCTGCCAAAGAGTTCAGCAGGCAGAATAGTCAAAGCATCCTGTTCACGACTTAAAATTTTTCCGGGAACTGCTTAACGATACCGTCGGCAAGCATATCGGACATTTGTGAAATCTGCTCCTGTGATTTATCATAGCTCGCAACATCGGCATTATAATCTTTCTTTATCCGGTTAACTACCTCTTCGGTAAGTAATTTGAGGTGATCGTGCATCATTGTTTTCATTTCTCCGGCGTTCCAGTTAGGATTTGCCTTTCCGAGAAATTCACCTATCTGATCAGCATTTGCATACCATCTTTTGTTAGCATCATCAAGTGCTGTTTTATCATTGGCCTTAGCCGCCTTAACGACTTCAGCTGCAACGGTTATATGTTCCCTAAGAAGAATAGACAGCTGTTTTCCGGCTTCTTCACCATAAAAGGGTTTCACGGCATTGCCAATATCATCCTGATTCCTAAGAAGCCTGTTCACAGCCTGATCAGTTCCTGGTAATCCGTCAACAATACACAGAACAACGTTTCGTGTCCATGCTACATGCTCCTGCCAGAGATCACGCATACTCAGCTTAAGCTCTGTAGCCTTGTCCGAAGAAGTTGATTTTTCGTGTGCTGATTTCATTTGTGCTGATATTGTACCAGAAAAGAGTACAATAATCAAAGTAATTAATTTTATCGTTTTCATTTTTTCACATTTTGCGTTTATAATGTATTGAGACTGTGTGGTTCAAAAAGGTTACAAAAGAGTGCAAAATACTTTCGCCGGCAACCGCAATTAACATAGAAGCCCAGGCAAAGCATTAATTTTACAGCAGTGTTGTGATTTTAAATCTGATTTTAAAAGAAAATCCTGAATTCAGAATATGCTGAGAATTTATTATGAATTTACTTTGGCAGCCAGTTCGTTTACACGGGCAAGTAAACGTGGCTCATTCATTTTAGCTGTGAGCCTGGGGAACGTTGACGTAGGTCCTTGCCATTGAAGTTGATCGACATCGTTGAACAGGATTGCATCAGATCGTAATGTGGCCAACCTTTTGAACAACAATGCCTGTTCACGTTGGCCTTCTAACAATTTTTCTGGAAAAGCCTCTATTGGTCCGTATAGGTTCAATAACCGGGCAGCACCAACCTTACCGATTCCTGAAATACCGGGATAGCCATCTGCACTATCTCCAACAAGTGCCAGATAATCGGGGATAAGCACAGGACTTACTCCAAACTTTTGGCGGACGCCGTTAGCGTCCCGAATCACTCCGGCCCTGCGATCGATCTGAACCACACGGTCTTCCTGAACGCATTGCGCGAGATCTTTATCCGGAGACCATATACACACTTTAAGAACACGAGGATCGGCAGCGGCAAGATTCGCAGCAGATGCCAGAGCATCATCAGCTTCCAGTTCAATCATTGGCCACACAACAATACCCATTGATGCTAATGCTTCTTCAACCGGCTGGAACTGAGCAAACAGAGCCGGCTCAATCCCCTCGCCGGTTTTGTACCCATCCCAGAGTTCATTGCGAAATGATTCAATTATATGATCGGTCGCAACACCGATGTGAGTCGCGCCTTCTTCGATCATTTGCAACACACCGTTCAACACACCCACCACAGCACCAAATGGTTTATCATTGCCTTCGTTGAATCTACGCTGGCCATAGAAGTGCCGGAAGAGCTCATAAGTACCGTCGATAAGATGTATAATCATACTAATTCCGTGTTCAATTAAGTTATGTGGAATTGCGGAATAAGCATAACAAACCGATTCGGACTAATGTTCTGTCATATTGATTGTTTGAATTATTAACAGCCGGCTTAGCATCTGTATTATCATTAACTTACTGGTATATTGTTTGTTTTATTAAAAACAAATCCGGTTGAAATGATATGAAAACTTTTCTTGTGTTTGTAAGTACTGTCGATGGCAAAATTACCCGATGGGGCGATCCCTTAGTCAGAAAGTGGTCATCAAAGGAAGATCAGGAATATTTTTCAGGACTCATTCAAAAATGCCGGCTCGTTGTGTTGGGAAGCAACACTTATTCTGCAGATCCTATAAGGCCCCGTGAAAACCGCCTGCTGATAGTTCTTACAGGTAAACCTGAAAGGTATAAAGGACTAGGAGTTCCCGGCCAGCTTGAATTCATTGATGAATCCCCCTCCCGGCTCAAGGAAATATACAAAAATAAAGGATACAGTGAAATGCTTGTTGCCGGAGGGCCCCGTGTAGCCACCTCCTTTCTGAAAGAAAACCTGATCGACGAGATATGGCTCACCAT
>DATAEX010000005.1:0-4842 GCA_036257765.1 Bacteroidales bacterium | reverse complement strand
TTTTTTTTACATTTGTACAAATCACAATAATATGCTCACTATAAATCTGATCAGAGAAAAAGCCGACGAAGTTATCAGCAGGTTAAAAGTTAAAAACTTCGATGCTGCTGCGATAGTATCTGAAATTCTGAAAACCGACGAAGAAAGAAGATCCACACAAACAAAACTTGATAATACACTGGCCGAGTTGAATACAATTTCTAAAGAGATCGGTACACTCATCAGGGAAAATAAGAAAGAGGAAGCTGAAGAAAGAAAGAACCGTACTGTTGTACTCAAAAACAATATTGCAGAATTATCCGGTTTACTTGAAAAACTTGAGTTCGCACTCAGGAACCTGGCTGTTAAACTGCCCAACCTTCCGTCAAAATATGTGCCTGAAGGTAAAGGCGCGGAGGATAATGTGATTGACAGGGAAGGAGGAAACATGCCTCAGCTTGATGAAAAAGCACTTCCACACTGGGATCTGGCTAAAATGTATGACATTATCGATTTCGATCTTGGAAATAAGCTTACGGGTGCAGGCTTCCCTGTCTATAAGGGCAAGGGCGCCAAATTACAGCGGGCTTTGATCAATTTTTTTCTTGAAGAAAACATCAGGGCGGGTTATGTTGAAATCATGCCTCCTCTTATGGTAAATGAGGATTCGGGATTCGGAACCGGCCAGCTTCCTGATAAGGACGCCCAGATGTATCATGTGACAATAGACAACTTTTATCTGATCCCCACAGCCGAAGTTCCGGTTACCAATATTTACCGCGATGTAATACTTGATGCCGCACAATTTCCTGTAAAAAATACTGCCTACACCCCCTGCTTCCGGCGTGAAGCCGGATCGTACGGGAAAGATGTAAGAGGTCTTAACCGACTGCATCAGTTCGATAAGGTAGAGATCGTGCAGATTCAGCATCCCGACAAATCGTATGAATCTCTCGAAAGCATGGTAAAACATGTGGAAGGACTTGTGAGGAAACTCGAACTCCCATACCGGATTGTAAGGTTATGTGGCGGAGATATGAGTTTTACCTCCGCTCTGACGTTTGATTTCGAAGTCTTCGCCGGTGCCCAGAAAAGGTGGCTTGAAGTAAGTTCAGTATCCAATTTTGAATCATTTCAGGCTAATCGGTTAAAACTCCGCTTCAGGGAAGACGGAAACAAGAAACCTCAGCTCGCCCATACACTAAATGGCAGTTCATTGGCATTGCCAAGAATCGTTGCTGCCCTGCTCGAAAATAATCAAACCTCACAGGGTATTCGTATTCCTTCTGCTCTTGTACCCTACACTGGTTTTGATATCATTGAAAAGTAAATATCTATGGCGTCACGTATTTCTTTTCGATGCAGGCTAAACAGCCATGCATTTGTGCCTTCATCGCAGAGATCGTCACATTTTCCGGTGCAAAGTTTAACTTCATTTTGTTCCGGCAGACTAAAGGAGACATGAAAAATCAGTCAAAGGCCTACCTGTTTGCGTTAACTACAGTTTTGTTCTGGTCGACGGTTGCCACGGCATTTAAAATATCTCTCCGCGAACTGAATTACATTCAACTTTTGTTTATTGCAAATCTGACTTCGCTTGCAATTTTCTTTGTAATCCTGGGTTTAAGCGGAAAATTACAATTACTGAAACCGGCAGGTACTAAAGAGTTGATTTTATCCGCAATACAAGGGTTGCTGAATCCATTCGGGTATTACCTGATACTTTTTAAGGTTTATTCCATACTTCCAGCACAGGTAGCACAACCTGCCAATTTTATCTGGCCCGTTGTTCTTATGCTCTTGTCTGTTCCCTTACTTAAACAACCACTGAAAATCGCCGGAGTCATTGCTTTATTGATCAGTTTTTCGGGAGTATTTGTTCTGGCCACACAGGGAAAATTAAATACGTTCAGAATAGCGGAGCCCATCGGAGTGGCTCTGGCTGTTTGCACATCAGTTATATGGTCTTTATACTGGATCATTAATCTCAAGGATGGACGCGACGACCTTGTAAAGCTTTTTCTCAGTTTTCTTTTTTCCATGATGTATGTTCTCATTTTAACCGCCTTTACCGGCAATATGCCCCCATTATTCTCAATCGCAGCCCTTCCCGCCGTGTATGTTGGTTTTTTCGAAATGGGTTTGTCGTTCGTTTTTTGGCTCAAAGCGCTGCAATATTCAGAATCAACGGGCAGAGTAGCCAATCTCATATACATAACCCCTTTTCTTTCGCTTTTAATTATACATGTTGTACTCCACGAACAATTACTTTACACCTCCTTTATCGGACTTTGCCTCATTGTAGTCGGAATTGTGGTGAGCAGAATTAAAAAATGAACCTGCTTAGACTTTTTTGCTTTTTTTCTTGTTTATTTGTATATCAATTTCGTTTAAGGATAAATTATTGAATATTATGAAAACACCTATTAAATTTCTACTACCCTTTTTTCTGGTAACCGGTTTGCTTTTATCATGCAGAAATGACGATAATAAGAACGATCATATTGAAAAAGTTAATGCCGATATTCTGGAACTGATGCGGGAAGTATACCTGTGGTATTCCTATCTGCCGGCTAATATAGATCCGTCTGACTATTCAAATCCTGTAGATTTTATGGAAGCACTGCGATATCCTCAATTTGACCGATGGAGTACTGTGCTTACAGAAGAAGAATTTAATATGTATTTTGAAGCCGGTGAAATGATAGGTCATGGTATTATGCCCGGATTGGACGCATCTGATAATATTCGGGTTGTGTTTGTATACCCGGGTACTGAAGCTGCTGAAAAAGGTGTTAAGAGAGGCTGGATCATACAAAAAGCAAATGGTACCAATCTCACTGCCTCAAATTTCTATTCTCAAATGGGAGAAGATGAAGTTGGCGTAACCAATAACCTGACTTTTTTAGATAATGACGGCCAACCGGTCTCTCTGAGTTTGACAAAGGAAATTTTAGAAATCAATCCCGTTTTACATTCTGAAGTAATTGAACAGGGCGTGGATAAGATAGGATATCTGGTGTTCCAGGATTTTATAGATGCTGCGAATGCTGAACTGGATGCTGCCTTCAATAATTTTGTAACAGCGGGCATAAACGAATTGATTGTGGATATGAGGTATAATGGAGGTGGCAGTTCCGATGTTGCCCTGCATCTTGCAGGTTGGCTTATCGGAAAGGATTTTGGCGGTGAGCCCTTCATTTATTATGAACATAATGATATCCTGAACAAAGATCCGTACAATCTGGATACCATGTATACGGTTCCTGTGAAATCAAACGGTCTCAGCCTTAGCAGAATATTCTTCATAGGTACCGACAATACGGCGTCAGCCAGCGAGTTAATTATTAATGGTGTTGACCCTTTTATCGAGGCCATACTTGCAGGCAGTTCGACACACGGTAAACCTGTTGGTATGTATGCCATACCGATAGAGGAATATGTTACACTTCCGGTTACATTTAAATACACCAATAAAAACCACGCCGGCGATTTTTACAACGGCATTCAGCCGACAATACCTGCAAATGATGATATTACCAGGGACTTTGGTGATCGTGAAGAAGCATCGCTTAAAGCTGTACTTGATTATATTGAGACAGGGGTGTTAACTTCAGAATCGACTAAATCAACTGCATTCAGGACGAAGTATATCGAACGCCGGGAGCCGATCGGACAGTTTCTAAAAGCTTTCTAAAAAACAGGGCATGGTGATTCTGGGTATTGACCCTGGCACTACAATAATGGGTTATGGCGTAATAAGGGTTGAGAACAATCAACCCTTATTATTATTGATTGGTACCCTCGATCAGCGGAAGATCTGCGATCATTATGAAAAGATCTCCCGCATTTTTGAATGTACCGAACAACTAATCAATGACTACAGACCTTCGGCTATGGCAATTGAGTCACCCTTTTACGGCAATAATGTACAATCAATGCTGAAGCTTGGAAGAGCACAGGGAGCGGCTATCTCTGCCGCACTTCATCTTTCGGTACCTGTCTTTGAATATGCCCCCCGTAAAATCAAACAGTCAATAACCGGTCATGGCGATTCATCAAAGGAACAAATCGCCAACCTTCTTCAGTTAATATTGAAAACAGAATTACGGCCGGAATCGTTAGATGCCACAGATGGACTTGCAGCGGCGATGTGCCACTACTACCAGCTTTGCAACCCGGTTAAGGTTTCATCCTCTTCAGGAAAGGGATGGGAAGATTTTATTAAAAAGAATCCCGGCAGAGTCAGGGACTAGTATCCGATTAGATACTTGCCGGAAATCGCGATTTCTAAAGTGCCGCCCTTATCTTTTCAGCAATTTCATAGAACCGGTCCTGAGACAGTTTCAGCTTGGGCCTGCTGAATTCCGTATCGTGAATGCTGTTGATAGGGATCAGATGAATATGAGCATGGGGTACTTCAAGGCCCAGGACAACAACCCCCACCCTTTTGCAGGGAACGGATTTATCAATAGCCCTGGCCACTTTTTTGGCAAAAACCATCATTCCACCCAGTAATGGATCTTCCAGGTCAAACAGGTAATCGGTTTCCTGTTTGGGAACAACCAGCGTATGTCCTTCAGCCAGGGGATTTATATCCAGAAAGGCAAAATATTTATCATCCTCGGCTATCTTATACGAGGGTATTTCACCCTTGATTATCCGCGAAAAAATGGTTGGCATAGGATCACTTATTTAGGTTTACCTTGATATTTCGATAATTTCGAAAGGTATAACACCCGAAGGAACCCTGATTTCAACATGGTCTCCGACTTTCTTTCCTATAAGTCCCCTTGCTATAGGAGTGCTCACAGCAATCTTACCCTGTTTCAGGTCAGCTTCACTGTCAGAAACAATGGTATA
>DATAEX010000305.1:0-13084 GCA_036257765.1 Bacteroidales bacterium | reverse complement strand
CAGGCATCCGCCAAATCTATTGTACCTTTTATTTCTGCATGGTCATCCGATCCTTCATTGTCGCAGGCATTCATTCCCTGGTTTTTTAATTGCGTTCCCAATGATGAGCAACAGGCACAATCTGTTATAAACGAAATATTTAATAAAAGAGGATTAAGAAAAGTTCTGGTTATCACCGATGAGAACTATGATTCAAAGCAAGCGCTCAAAAGTTTTCTCAAATATTTACACATTGATAAGAAAGGCAGTCCCGTTGTAATAAACTTCGATAAATACAGTAAGACTCCTGATGAACTTGCATCCGAAATCAATTCATCAGATCCGGATTGCATTGTTCTCCTGACAAAACCTGAAACCTCAGTTCAGATTATCGGTTTGCTGACAAAGTATCGTTTCGAGAAGCCGGTATATGGCTCACTTCAAATTTTCAATGAAAACAAGCTTTCCGAAAAAGAACTTTACAATTTGGAGAAAGTGGTTATAATCCCTAATGCAGGCTGGACGGAATCGAAATTTTCAGCTTTTAAGAAGAATTACAAAAATTGCTATGGTAAAAATCCCGGGTTTGTTGCTGCATTTGCTTTTGATGCGATGAATACCCTGATTGAGGCTATTCGGGATGCAAAAAGCACGGATAACGAAATGATTAAAAAAGCCCTCTCTCAAATCCAATACGATGGCGTGACCGGAACCATCAGGTTCGGGGAACTAGGTACACGAATTGATTCCTGCATTTTTTAGCATTATATAAAATATGTGAGTACATAGTGCACTTGTAAATCGGGTTTTCATAATTTTGATTCTATGAAACGTATCACTATCACGCTGGTCGCTTTTATATCAATTCTGCTTATCCTGAGCTGTAAAGAAAGCGAGGAGAAAAAGGCGCAAAAAGCCAAAGATCTTATAACGATCAAAACTCTCGGACTTGCTTATCTTGAGGAATTTGAGCTGGAGAAAGCTGAAGCCGAATTTGAAAAATTCATCGACCTTGCACCCAAAGATAAATTCGGATATGCGAATTTAGGTCTTACTTATCTTAGAATGGCAAGGTACCAGGATGCTGAGAAAAACCTCAACAAAGCGTTGATCATCGATCCGAATGATTCTGATATCCGACTTATTCTTGCAACTGTATTTAAAATGCAGGAAAACCACGACAAAGCGATAAATGAACTTAAAGAGGCATTAAAATCGTCTCCGGGTCATATAAAAGTTTTGTATGAACTAACTGAAATACTTGCAGCGCAGCAGGATGAAGCATCACAGTCAGAACGGAAGAAATACATGCTATTGCTTGCAGGGGAAGCGCCGGGAAACTTGGTGCCTGCACTAAACCTTACAGATATTTATATAAGGACAGGAGAATTGGATTCAGCATTAGCCCGCCTTGAAGATATAAAAAAGCAGTTTCCTGATTTTCCCAAAGAGGCTGTTGAATACTATAACGCCTCCATTGATAACCTCAAAAAGGCCGATCAGGATAATGCCATCATACAATTTACTATTTTTCATAATTACATGAAAGTAACTGCACCTTATCAGGCTGGTATAATGGATCTTAAAGGTCCCGGCGGTTCACTCATAGGTTTCCCGCTCATCACTTTTGACCAGCAATCCTCCCTAACTTCAATGGACGGAGTATCTGTACTTGAATCACTGAAGTTTACCGATGTAACCGGTTCATCAGGTCTTAACGTTGTGCCTCCGGCAGGCGACCCTTCTACCCGGATTGCATCAAGCGATTTTGACAGTGATGGCGACGTTGATATCTATGCAGGTGCATGGGACTCAGATGCCTCAGTCTATAGACATTTTCTTTTCAGCAATGAACTAGGTCGATTTACAGATATTACGAAACAGGCAGGCATTAACCATACGGGAAGAGAATTTGGAGCATCGTTTGTTGATTATGATAACGACGGATTCCTTGATCTTTATATTCTTAAGGAGGGAGGAAATATATTATACAGGAATGCCGGCAAAGCCAGCTTTGAAAATGTTTCGTCAGAAGCAGGTATTAACGACATTAAAGGCGGCAACAAAGCTGTTTTCTTTGATGCAGATCACGATGGCGACCTGGATCTGTACCAGCTTATGAAAGAAAAAAACGGAATGTTCAGGAACAATGCCGACGGAACTTTCTCGCGACTGGAAATGGGAGTTGAAGGAAACGGAAACGATAGCCGTGATGCTGTATATGGCGATTTTGACGAAGATGGCGATATCGACCTGTTTGTTGCCAATCTTAATGGTTCTAATACATTTTATCTGAATCAGCGTCAGAGCACATTCCGGGATGCAACGGTAAACAGCGGACTGGAGAGTAAAGGAGGATCATCAGCTGTTGACGCCGGCGATTACAACAACGACGGGTTCCTTGATCTGGTTGTTGCATCGGAAAACGGTGATGGCCATCGTTTATATCGCAATCTGAACGACGGAAATTTTGAATTCGACGTGAAGGCTTCCGGGGCTTTAAGCTCAGTAAGATCTGTTAAAGCGACAGAGGTCCGGTTTATGGATTTTGATAATGATGGATATCTAGATATCCTCCTTGCAGGACAGCCCGCAGAGAAAACAGGCAAAGGTCTGTTCATTTTCCATAATGACGGCAATGGTGGTTTTACCGATAAGACCGACGTACTACCCGAAGGTGCACCAGCTGCTAGTCAGATTTCCATATTTGATTATAACGACGATGGCGATCAGGATATGGCTGTTGGAGGACTTATTGGTGGTATTTCATTATTACGTAACGACGGGGGCAACAATAACCATTTTATTAAAATGAAGCTCGTCGGGCTTAAGGCAGGTAGTGCAAAAAATAATCATTTTGGAATCGGCGCCAAGGTAGAGGTTCGTTCCGGAGAATTGTACCAGACTATGGTTGTTACTGATCCGGATGTTCATTTTGGTTTAGGAAACCGTAAACAGGCCGATGTAGTCAGAATTACATGGACAAATGGTGTTCCCCAGAATATATTCATGCCGAATTCCGATCAGGCATTAATTGAAGCACAGACTTTAAAAGGATCCTGCCCTTTTTTATATACCTGGAATGGAAAGGAATTTGTTTTTACCAGGGATATATTATGGCGCAGTGCTTTGGGAATGCCGCTTGGTATAATGGGAGGGACAACTGCTTATGGTTTTGCTGCTGCATCGGATGATTACATTAAGTTACCTCCTGAAATCCTGAAACCCCGGAATGGAAGATATTCACTGCAGGTTACTTCAGAATTATGGGAAACCATTTATTTTGATAAGCTTGAACTTTTGGCTGTGGATCACCCCGCCACGACTGAAATATTTGTTCCTGAACAATTTTCACCACCACCGTTCCCCGGATGTAAAATTTATCAGACTCACAAACAATGGCTTCCTCAATCAGTTTCCGACGCAAAAGGGAATGACGTATTATCCTTTATCAGCAGGCGCGATGATGTGTACCTGGGTGGTTTTAATCCTGAAAAGTATCAGGGGATCGTTGAAATGCATGAACTTATTATTGATCCCGGCAAACAGATAAATACTGACAATATTATACTCTTCCTTCACGGATGGATTTTCCCAACCGATGCAAGTATTAATGCTTCCCTTTCCCAGTCTGATCAGCTTAAAGTAATGACACCGGAAGTACAGGTCAGGAACCGCTCAGGGAAATGGACGACCATAGCTAATCCCGGATTTCCAATGGGTAAAGATAAAACAGTAGTTGTGGATCTTTCAGGGAAATTTCTTTCTCAGGAACATCAGGTAAGGATTGTCACAAACATGGAGATTTACTGGGATCATGTATTCTTCGGTTCAGTGATGACAGATCAGCAATTACAGATTTCAAAGGCCCGGCAGATTTCGGCTGATCTCCATTACAGGGGATTCTCCAGAGTTTTTAGAAAAGGCGGCCGTTATGGTCCACACTGGTTCGATTATGCTCATGTTGACACTGCGCCTAAATGGAGAGACCTGACAGGAAAATATACCAGATTTGGTAATGTTCTGCCATTGATTGATTCATCCGATAACCAATACGTTATCAGTAATGCAGGTGATGAAATGACAGTTGAATTTGACGCCGAAAGCCTTCCTCCGCTTCAAAGCGGATGGAAAAGAGATTTTTTGATTCGCAGTGTAGGTTGGGTTAAGGATGGCGATCTGAATACAGCTTACGGCCAGACGGTTCTCCCGCTACCATTCCATGGCATGAAACAATATACACCCTCCGCTGTGGATCGATATCCGGATGGTCCGGAAATGCAAAAATATAATAGCCTGTACAACACTCGCGAAGTAACCGGATCACGCTATCTTAACGCATTAAAAAATTAGATCATACTTTTTTCATGAAGTCCTTCCCTTTGTTTTTCCTGATTTTAGTAAATTCCTTAACCATCTCAGGTCAGAAGAATCAAATTCGGTTCACCGATATTGCTGATAAGGCCGGTATAGATTTTAGATACACTTTCGGCGATCGTCATTATGAAAATATCCTTGAAAGCAGTGGTTCAGGAATAACCATCTTCGATTACAATAATGATAACCAAATGGATATCCTTTTGCTTAACGGGACTTATCTCGAAGGCATATCGGATAAAGAGGGCAGCATTTTCAGAAATACGCCCGATAAGTTATATCGTAATAATGGTAATGGAACTTTCACCGATGTCACCGCTAAAACAGGACTGACAGATTATAACTGGAGTATGGCAGCTTCAGCGATAGACTATGACAACGATGGCGATCAGGATCTCTTCCTTCTTAATTATGGTCCTAATGTATTTTTTCTGAATAACGGAAACGGAACCTTTACAGATATAACGGAAAAGATTGGTTTAGGAGGCCCTGAAAAACTTAACGGCTTTGCTAAATGGAGCATAGGAGCATCATTCTGGGACTATAACAATGATGGACGACTTGATGTAATGGTAGGAAATTTCCTGGCTTTTGATCCGAAATACATTTCAACACAAACTCCGGGAATGATGCCTCATCCATCGGAGTATAAAGGACAGGCTTCAATTCTTTACGAGCAACAGCCCGATGGTACTTTTAAAGACGTTACAAGGCCGAACAATCTTTATTATCCTGATTCAAAATGCATGGGGTTGACTGTTTTCGATTATGACAATGATTTTGATCTGGATATATTCCAGGCCAACGATCATCATTTGAATTATATGTTCCGGAATGACAATGGCAGTTACAGGGAGGTTGCAGTTGCTATTGGTGTAGCAGCAAATACAAAGGGAGTTGGCAGCGGTTCAATGCATGGAACTATTGGAGATGCAGACGGCGATGGATTGATCGATATACTTGTAACTGACCTGGAGTACGGAGCGTTATACCGGTATCAAGGCAATGGTTTGTTTGAAGATATTGTGGAAACCAGTGGTGTCGCCGCCCAGCTTACCGGCAAAGGCGCATGGGCTAGCGCTTTTATTGATTTTGACAATGATGGTGATCAGGACATCATATCAGCAAACGGAACCGCTGAGGAACTAATTTTGCAACTCCCGGTACTGCTTGAAAATGATGGCAAAGGACATTTCAGAAATACCGGAGCGGAATACAGCAAGTATTTTGCCGGCAAACGATCGGGAAGAGGACTTGCTACTATTGATTTTGATAATGACGGCGACCGTGATGTAATCATTTCCCATGTTGATCTGCAGGCAAAATCAGCATTACTCAGAAATGACGGTGGAAATCGAAATCACTGGATAGGAATATCCTTACAAGGAAAGAACGGCCAGATATCAGCGATAGGTGCAAAAATCACCCTGATTGCAGGCGGGAAAAAACAGGTACTTATTAATCAATGGTCTACAGGTTATCTTTCAAACAACGATCCCAGACTTTTGATAGGGATCGGAAAGACAGATAAAATTGAAAAAATAGAAGTAGTTTGGAATACCGGAAAAAAGGATGTATTCAGCAACATTCCGGCAAACCGGTATATAATCATTAATGAAGGTAAGGGAATCGAAGGTATTAATTAAAAAATCAGAAGAAATAGCGTATGGATCACAACTATGTAGAAAAGGTAATTGATCTTACCCATAAGGAAAGGAATATTATTTACAACATGACTCACGATGAAGCCGTGAAAATCCTGCAAAGCGGAGATAAAGAGGCTGTGCGTAAAATAGATGGCCAGTTTTCTCTAATATCTGTTGATGGCAAAACAGTAAGTATGGCAAGATCGATCGGGCGTCCTCTCAGATATTTCATCGCCAAGCGGGCTGCAGGTCCCTGCCTTATCGTTGCAGAAAGAATTGATGATATATTTCAATACCTGAAGAAAGAAGGTCTGGACGACCAGTTCCATCCATCTTATACGCGGATGATTCCTGCACATTATATTACCCGGATTGAGCTATTAGGATGCCCGGATCCGAATCCGGTTTATATCCGGTTCTTCGATCCGGAGCGGAACAAGTTATCTTTCGCTGATCCCGATCAGATCGGGAAACTCTATATTGGCACGCTCTACAATGAAATTAAAAAATGGTTACAATACAGGGCAGTTGAAGGTCCGATTGGTGTTGCCTTCTCTGCCGGAATAGACAGCGGATCTGTGTTCCTGTTAACTTATAAAGCCTTACTAGAGCTTGGCCAGAGTCCGTCCCGCCTAAAAGCTTTTACATTGAGCATCGAAGGTGACGGTGAAGATCTTGTACAGGCAAGAAAGTTTATGGAAGCTGTAAATCTTGAATTGTTTCTGGAACCGATTGAAGTGGAATATCACTACCTGGACTGGCAAAAGACAATTAAAATTGTTGAAGATTATAAACCTCTGGATATCCAATCCGCGACCATGAATATCGCTTTGCTCGAAGGTATACATTCAAGATATCCTGAATGGAAATACTTGATTAGCGGAGAAGGTGGTGATGAAAATCTTAAAGACTATCCAATCGAGGAGAATCCTGAATTGACTATTCGCAGTGTACTCAATAATCTCATGTTATATCATGAAGGTTGGGGAGTGCAGTCGATCAAGCATTCACTTACCTACTCAGGAGGTTTAGGCAGAGGATACATGCGAACCTTAGCACCCTCTGTATATTATGCTTTTGATACGTTCAGTCCTTATACTCTTCCGAATATTATTGAAATTGCTGAAAGCATTCCATTCATTGATATTACCGGATGGGATCATGAAAAACTGTATGCTTTAAAGGGACAGATTGTATCCTCCGGTGTAAAAGCTGTAACCGGAATAGAAATGCCGGTATATCCGAAAAGGCGTTTTCAGCATGGTGCAGTTTCGAAATCAGCTTTCCAGTCGATTTTCCCTGAAAAAGAAGAAGTTGCTTACAGAAAAGAGTTCCTGTCGATTTATGAATGATGCAGGCAAAATAGTAATTAATGATTCATGGATCCTTTCAAAACGCGGAAAGAAAAATAAGGTCGATCCTTTTAAACCTTACGGATGGCTTATCGAAAAGGAACTTACTGCCAATGGTCAAATAGAAGATACTGTAATCGTTTTTCTTTCGAACAGAGAATGCCCCTTTCATTGCCTGATGTGTGATCTGTGGAAGAATACATGCGATGATACAGTGCCTGAAGGAGCCATCACTGCGCAGATAAAAAGTGTTCTCGATCAGATTCATGACGTCGAACATATCAAGCTTTATAATAGCGGCAGTTTCTTCGATCACAATGCCATCCCTTCAAATGAATACATTCAAATTGCTGAGCTCTTAAAGGATTTCAAAACTGTTATTGTTGAAAGCCACCCGGTATTCATAAACAAGCAGATACTGGAGTTCAATTCCATGTTGAAACCGAAACTGGAGATCGCTATTGGTCTTGAAACTACTAATACTGAAATCCTGAAAATGCTTAATAAGCGTATGAATCTGGAGGCATTTGTTCAGGCCGTCCGGTTTTTAAAACAGAATCAGATTTCCATACGGGCATTTATCTTACTGAAAACTCCTTTCATGACTGAACAGGATGGGATCCATTGGGCACAGCGATCGCTTGATTTTGCTTTTGATGCAGGAGTCGGATGCTGTACGGTTGTTCCCGTCAGGGCAGGGAATGGCTGCATGGATATTCTGCGGCATACAGGTCAATTTTCCCTGCCCCGCATCAGCTCCCTTGAGAAGGTACTGGAATATGGAATCAGGCTTGGAAAGGGAAGGGTATTTGCAGATACCTGGGATTTGGAATTATTTTCGGATTGTTCCGAATGCTTTGAAAAAAGAACTACGCGCATAAGAGCAATGAATTTGACCCAACAAAATGCAGAATCCGTTTTTTGTGCCTGCAACCTTTAAATCTCAGATCACAATCTGCAGTTGATAATAAACAGACATTCTAATGAAAACCACACTCCAGCTCACAATTTTTTCCTGCCTGGTCTTTTCTGCCTGTCAGCCTGAAAAGCTTTCGACCATGGTGAAAACCGAAATTATTAATATTGCGACACGGTTTTCGTCATCCAAACTTGACTCATTTACAGTTGTGACCGATGACAATGGCATAGTTAAAATAGCTGATGAACAGGCGGTCAGATACATTATCGATCCCCATAATATTTTTCAGGATATAATTGATGAAAAAGCCGGGACAGACTATCTGGTAACGATCGACTCTTTGCACGATCCTTACATTATGCCGGCCTGGCATCTTATTCTGACTAAAGGAAGAAATGAAATGAAAACAGTTTCCGTAATCCGTTCCGATATGAGGGTATTATCGGTGAAAAACGGCATTATTACTGCAGTAATTCCAACTCATAAGCCAGCTTCCCCATTATATTACTGCTCAGAATGCCGGGATACAGTAAATTATAAGGTAATAAACGGCGCGCTTACTCTTCAGGAATAATTCCGTTTTGAATCGGATTCCATACAGATTTCAACTTCTCAGCTCTCTACTCAAATTAATTACGGCGTTTGTTTAAATACTACAGCCTTTCCCCTGTTAATTCCTGCAACTACAAGAGCTGTATCGCCTTTAAAATAAAGCAGCGATTCAACCATGCCCTTCACAGCAAAACCACTCTGCGACGGTTTAAGAACAGTAAATCCTGCTTTTCCGTTGTTAATCAGTACAAAACCTTTACTTGCATCATAATACCCGGTAGCAATATCGAAAGTGTGGTCATTACCTGCAACCAGCACGTCAGGCATCTTATCGCCATTGAAATCATCCACGACCATCTTTTTGATCGGAGCAACCTGAAGTTCAAGCGGTAGTTTTTCCCAGCGGAAACTTCCTGACTCATTCCACAGAATATAGCTTGAAGTGGTCTGAACCTGCAATTTTAATTCAGTACGTTTTAATAAAGCCGGCTCGATAATACTGGTTAGCGGTGCATAGCTGAATGTTGCGTAATCACTATATTTCTGGAAATAGTTGGATTGGGACCAAAGTTCATCCAGATAATTAATGGGATATTCCGTCATAGACCCGTCAATATTCTCCCAATAGGCTGTTGTAACCGGATCGATGACACCATCCATATCGAGATCAATGGCGTAAAGATTAAGCGGAAATTCTTCACTTACGGTGAAACGGTGATTTTCGCCTAGGTTGCCGGCAATATAATCGTCGTCACCATCCATATCAAAATCACCTGACGAAACAGAATACCACAAACCGTTGTTTCCACCCATGCCCTGAATGGATAAGGCCTCAAGTTTCTTTCCATTGATGTTTCTCATTAAAACAAGTGTATTCCATTCCCGTGCCACTAAAAGATCTTTCCAACCGTCCTTATCATAATCTGTCCAAAGCGCATCAGTCACCATGCCCAGATCGATTTTGCACCAGGGTTCAACGTATAACCTGCCTTTATCATTTAATAAGAGCCAGGAATGGTTGGCATAAGGAAACATACCTTTCTTAACCCGTGAGCCAATGAAAAAATCCAGGTCTCCATCGTTGTCAAAATCAACGGATCTTACAACAGATGCAGGAAACTGGGGAATAGGTAATAACGATTGTTCAAAAGTGCCTTTATTATTTCTATACAGATAATGTCTGTATTCCGACTCATCCTGATTTTCATAACCGCCGGCCAAAACGATCACATCCTTGTCGCCATCATTATCATAATCTTCTATGATCATATCCGATTCGGTATAGGGCTTAAGTGCAGTAAGTCCTTTTATTAACGCTCTTTCAAAACGGTTTCCCTTTCTCAGGTAAACTGTGGTGGGTAATGTATTAGAGGATCCAATCAGAATATCGTCCATGCCATCGTTGTTTAAATCTCCTTTAGCCATTGCAGGTCCTATCTGAGAGAATTTATGGGGAATAATCTTTTGCTTCAGAAAAAAATCAGGAAAGTCATCCTGGTTATGAGCATAATCCAGAATATTTTCAGCCTTTCTGAAAAGGTACTTTTGATGTTGATATTCATTTGGCCGGTAGATTGATTGCTGTGCTGTGTTTTCGTCAATTTCCAGAACTGTGTTTATAGCCGGGTTCTTTAATAGGGTTATATTTCGTGTGGCGGGCCAGGTTATCCTGATTGAATCAACAGACTGGTTTTCGCCCAGCCCGAAATGAATTACCGGATCAACCGAAGAAGCGTAACCCCTTGTCAGAAAATTCTCCACAAATTGATACTTTCCATTATTCCAAAGCTCAACTTTTGCTCCCAACGCCATGGTGTTGCCTATCTTTCCGGTAAGTTTCAGACTTATAAAATTTGAAGTTTTTTTCGACTTTTCCTTGGTTTTATTCTTATAGATAAAAGCTTCATCGTCAATATTATTCGTAATATAATCCAAATCACCGTCATTGTCCAGATCAACAAATGCAGCTCCATACGAATAGGAGGGCGTTTTTCCCAGCCATTCGAAAGTTCTCTGGATGAATTTCAGGTTGCCTGTGTTTTCAAATGCCATGTTAGGCACTTTTATGGCAGGTGCCAGATCAATGACATGCTGTTCACCGGCGAGTGACCCGTAAACCTCGGCTTTGTATTTTGTCCAGTCCTTATCTGTCATATCCTTTGGATACCCATTTGCAACAAGCAGATCCTTATCGCCGTCGTTGTCATAGTCGGCAAACAGAGGCGCCCAGCTCCATTCGGTCTGGTAGATCCCCAGCATCTGACCCACCTCACTAAACGGGATCAGGGAATCGCCGATCATGCCGTTATTCATATGGAGCATATTTCGCAATATCTGATGTTCGTAATTGTATTTATTATCGTTAACATAAAAGATATAACTGAACCCGTTAATCGTCTGTTTCTTTTTATAATAATGCTCCGGAAACATATCCATGGTGTATATATCGGGAAAACCGTCGTTATTGATATCGGCCATATCATTGCCCATTGACGACTTGGTTTGATAGGACAGGTAGCTGCTAATCTCATTTTTGAAAGTTCCATTTTTCTGGTTTATGTACAGAAGGTCATTCGACATGTAGTCATTTGAAATATAAATATCAGGAAATCCATCTTTGTTGATATCTCCAATAGCCAGACCAAGGCCAAATCCTTCGATAACTATTCCTGCTTCAATGGTCACATTGGTAAAAGTGCCATTACCGTTATTTCTGTAAAGCTGGTCATTGTTCTGAGCACTTCCATCGGTAATTTTTGGCCTGTATGAAGTAGTCATTCGTTGAGTAACCGTATTATTAAGTATATACAGGTCGAGGTCACCATCAAGATCATAATCGAAAAAGGCAGCATTGACCGATTGATGATCATCGGCAATACCATATTTTTCGGCCATTTCAGTAAAATGGGGTATTTCACCATTTTTGGCACCGCAGCTGACCCATAAGCGGTTCTTGCTTTTTTGAGGATCATTATCTGCAGTTGCTGTGAGATACACATCGGGCCAAAGGTCGTTATTGATATCAACAATGGTAACACTGCTATACCATTGATTATTAGTGAGGCCATTAAAATTTTCAGTGATATCGCGGAATTTAAAGTCCCCGAGATTGATATATACTCGTGAAGAAACCTGATTGCCTGCCAGAACAATGTCCTGTAACCCATCTTTATTGAGATCGCCTATTCCAACTCCGGCTCCGTTATAAATGTACTCATAGCTTAATACATGAAACTTTTCAGTTTCAGTTATTTCGTTCCTGAAAGTAATTCCGGTTTTTTCCGGGCTCAATAATTCAAAACGAGTGGGTTTTGAACAACAAAATATCACGAATGACAATAATAGGGGTGAAATGTACCTCATAGTAAGAAATTGATATGAACAGCCTGGGCTGTAAATTTATAAAAAAAGTGGACTACCCTAAGGCAGTCCACTTATGAATCATAGGTCAGACAGGACTACTGCCTGTTCTGAACGAGAGCACCTGCTGCGAGGTCAATCTGACGCTGCGGTATCGGATAGGTAACATCTACAGCTTCGAATGTGGCATTGCCGTAGCGGTTAGCACCCCAAGGCTGAGTTTTTTCATAATTCAATGCACGGTTAATCTCTGTTTCTGCATCTCCCCAGCGAACCAGGTCAAAGAAACGGTGACCTTCCTGTCCAAGTTCGAGTTTTCTTTCCATCTGCAATGCATATTCAGCTTCAGCAAGATTAGCGAAAGGAGCATCGTATGTGGAGATTTCGTAATTGGCAGCATTAGTTGTTCCGTCTGCTTCTTTTACGAATCCTTCAGGTCTGGCAGCTCTTTCACGTATAAGGTTGATGAGTCTCCTGGCCTCTTCAAAATCGGGAGATGTTTTGTAAATATGACATTCTGCCATCAAAAGGAGAAGGTCTGCATAACGGATCATACGATAGCCGTTTGAAGTCCATCCGGATGTCCAGTTACCCACTTCAGTCCAAACATTTTTCTGTTCCTTCTTGTAAACCTGCTTTTTCGGGCTGTAAACACCACCGTAGCTTGCGTCGCGCACCCAGTCAACACCGGTAACAATACCCCAATCCCAGTAGGGAATGCCTTTTCTTCCAACTGACCAGTCAAGACGTGGATCAACAGCTGCCTGATCCTCTGTCCAGGTGCTTGTAAATTCCCATGCAGCAGGACTTGAAGCTGGAGGATTTCCAACATTGTCATCAATTAAGGAAGTGTAGAAATTATGTGTGTGATTATCAGTCAAAATAGCAATGACTGCATC
>DATAEX010000376.1:0-5485 GCA_036257765.1 Bacteroidales bacterium | reverse complement strand
AGCCCCAGTTCCATGCCTTTTTTAAGCATCAGATCATAGGCTTCAGTGTAATTATTGTGAATTGTACCATCGAGAATAGCTTCCTTAATGGCATTTTTAATAATGCCTACTTCTCTGCCGGGTCCGATATTGAAAGTTTTCATTATGAGTTCTCCGTCAACGGGGGGCTGAAAATTCCGTATGGCATCCTTTTCCTCTATCTCCTTTAATTTCTGCCTTACCATTTGAAAATTATTCAGGTAAACCCTGACCTTTTCATCATTCTTCGAGGTGATATCAGCCTCACAAAGCATCATCAGGTCGTCGATATCATCGCCGGCTTCAAACAACAGCCTTCTAACTGCCGAATCGGTCACTGCTTCTTCGACCAGGGCTATCGGTCTGAGATGAAGAAGTACCAATTTCTGGACATACCTCATGTTGGCGCCGAGCGGTAAATGCATGCGCCTGAAGATTTCAGGGACCATTTTGGATCCGATGAATTCGTGGCCATGAAACGTCCATCCATGACCTTTAATGTATTTCCGTGTGTTGGGTTTTGCTATATCGTGCATCACAGCAGCCCAGCGAAGCCAGATATTATCTGATTTCTCAGCAAGCTGATCCAACACCTGCATTGTATGAAGGAAATTGTCCTTGTGATGAATCTTATCAACGACCGAAATACCCTTAAGTTTACCCAGTTCGGCAAAAACCAGTTCAAGTAATCCGGTTTGCTCCATCAGCATAAATCCCACAGATGGCTTTTCCGATTGCATAAACTTATTAATCTCTTCAATAATCCGTTCTCGTGAAATAATACATATACGCTCACGGTTTTTCCTGATTGATTTAAATGATTTCTCTTCAATATTAAATCCCAGTTGCGCAGAAAAACGGATTGCTCTCATCATCCTTAACGGATCATCCGAAAATGTAACATCAGGATCCAGAGGAGTCCTGATTATCTTGTTTTTCAGATCAGTCACACCATTGAACGGATCGATCAGTTTTCCGAAATCTTCATTATTTAAAGATATAGCAAGGGCGTTTATCGTAAAATCGCGCCGGTTCAGATCATCTTCAAGAGTTCCATCTTCCACCAAAGGTTTTCTCGAATCGGAACGGTAGGATTCTTTTCTGGCACCGACAAATTCCAGTTCAAAATCATCGTATCGCAGCATTGCCGTTCCAAAATTACGGTAAACGCTAATTTTACCTTTTTTTCCGATCTTCTTCGCCACAGATTTGGCAAGATCGATTCCACTTCCTACCACAACAATATCAATATCTTTTGATAATCGCTTAAGCAGAAGGTCTCTTACATAACCGCCTATAACGAAGCACTGAAGATTTTTTTCGGTAACAATTTCCGATACGATACGGAATATGTCATGGTTAAGGGGAAGTTTCATTCAGTTTTTTAAAATCGCACAAAAATACGAAAATAGTTTGTTTCAGGTTGTTTCAGGTAGCCTCAGGTTGTTTCAGTTATTTCAGTTGTTTCAGATTGTTTCAGGTTGTTTCAGATAGTTTCAGGTGGTTCCAGCTGTGCGAAGCACATGAAGCTTATTAGCCTGTAGCAGGAAACATTTCCTTGTATTTCGAATAGCCCCGTTAGGGGCGTCATCTTTGTAGCATACGATTTTCTATTTGTCGAATAGCCCCTAAGGGTAATATCGGTGAAAGATTTTGTCCCGCTGAGCATGCCGCGCTACGAGGAACCACAAGTTTTTGTAGCATGAATGCCATTCGTGTGATTTGTCCTTTAATCCTGAATTCGACTTCAATTTGTGCATTAGTGGCTTATCTGAGGCTATTTGGTTGAATAACGAAGTTATTTTAGAAATAATTATTAAATTTGCATCATATCACTAAGGGGGTGCCTTAATAAATCGGGCTGAGATCATACCCTTAGAACCTGATCCGGGTAATGCCGGCGAAGGGATTGGTGGCAATGATACCGGTTCGTTGCCGCTGTTTCATTAACTTAAAAATTTTCACTATGAAGCAGGTATGCACTTTACTTGTGCTGGCATGTTTTTCTTGGCATGTCTGCGCGCAGATTTCCCTCAAGGGAACGGTAACAGGAGCGGGCAACGAGATTCTTATCGGTGCTCAAGTTATTTTGAATAAAAACTATGACTGGACGGCTACGGATGCAAATGGAGCTTTTGCTTTCAGCAACCTACGCCCGGGTAATTACAGGCTTATGATTTCCTACATTGGATATCAGCCTTATGAAGAACTCGTCACTGTGTATAAAGATACTGAGTTAAAAGTAATACTTCAGGAATCGGCAATAATTAGCGATGCCGTTATTATATCAGGGGTCAGGGCAGCCCGGAACACACCCACTACCTTCAGCACTTTGAGTAAAGAGGAAATCGAACGAAGAAATATGGCTCAGGATCTTCCTTATCTTTTAAATCTTGAACCATCCGTTGTGACCACATCCGATGCAGGTAACGGAATTGGTTATACAAGCCTCAGAATTCGCGGGAGTGATATCACACGGATTAATGTTACAATTAATGGAATTCCTCTGAACGATCCGGAATCGCATGCTGTGTATTGGGTTGATATTCCTGACATGGCAAGCTCTGTGAACAGTATGCAGATCCAGCGGGGAGTTGGTTCATCAACTAACGGCGCGGGCGCGTTTGGTGCCTCGATGAATCTTGAAACCAGCGCATTTCATCCCAAACCTTTTAGCGCAGTAAATATTGCCGGAGGTTCATTTAATAGCTGGAAAACGGCATTCCAGGCGGGCACGGGATTGATAAAGAACCACTGGTATTTTGAAGGCCGTGCATCTGCACTTGGCTCGGAAGGTTATGTCGATCGTGCTTCTTCTGATCTCAATTCATTCTTCATTCAGGGCGGGTATTATGATGAAAAAACTCTTATAAAGGCAGTTGTCTTCGGCGGAAGAGAAAAAACCTACCAGGCCTGGTACGGAATTGACAGACAAACAATGGAAGAAAACAGGACTTTTAACTGGGCCGGTGCTATCTTCAACAATGATGGAACCATTGGTTATTATGATAATCAAACCGATAATTACCGGCAGGATCATTATCAATTGCATGTATCGAGATCAATTTCAGACGGTTTGAATTTAAATGTTGCAGGTCACTATACAAAAGGAAGCGGTTATTACGAGGAATATCAACAGGACGATTCCTTTGCGGATTACGGATTGAGTGATCTATATTTCGGAAGAGACAGCTTATTCAATGGAACTAACTATGAATATTTTTATCACGACACCATTACTTCAGCAGATATGATCAGAAGGCGCTGGCTTGACAATCACTATTACGGTGTCACGTGGTCGCTTCATTACAAAAAAGGTAAAACGGATTTAATACTAGGCGGTGCGGCAAACAAATACGACCGGGCAAAACATTTCGGCGAGATTATCTGGTCGGAACTAGCTGCGGATGTACCTAAAGACCATAGATATTATGATAACACATCTTATAAAAACGATTTTAATGTTTTTACAAAGTTTGCCTGGAATCCGACAGACGCATTGACTGTTTATGGCGATCTGCAATACAGGACAATTCAGTATAAAGCAAATGGAATTGAAAGCCATTTGAATCCTGTATCAATAGATGAAAATTTTCAGTTTGTAAATCCAAAGGCAGGCATAAGTTACAGTCTCGATTTGGGAACGATTTATGCCTCATACAGTATTGCACACCGAGAGCCGATCAGAGATGATTTTATCGATGCTTTAGAGGGCGAAAAACCCAAACCTGAGAAATTGGGAAATCTCGAATTGGGAATCAGGAGAACAGAAAACAAGTTTGGTTATAGTTTAAATTACTATCTGATGAATTACAGGGATCAGTTAGTACTTACAGGTGCAATAAATGATGATGGTGCCTATATAAGAAAAAATGCAGGAAAAAGTTACAGAACAGGAATCGAAGTGACGGCAAATTACCGTTTATCAAGGCTGGCTGAATTCGCCGGTAATCTCGGCATTAGTGAAAACAGAACCGATTACCGTCAGCAGAATAATGAAGGAGTAATTACGGATTACAAAAACACTCCCATAGCATTTTCACCATCGGTTATCGGAAGCGCTGATATGCGTTTGTCGCCTCTTAGAAATTTTGAAATCGACTGGACAATGAAGTATGTGGGCAAACAATATCTTGACAATACAGGAAACGATGAATTAGCACTGGATCCTTTTCTTGTTAACGACTTACGATTTGCATACAGAATTATGGCAGAAAAAGTTCCTCAATTTGAGCTCACTTTGGTTGTGAATAATCTATTAAATAACGAATATGAATCAAACGGGTTCGTTTATGATAATACGCCATACTTCTATCCGCAGGCTGGAATTAATTTCCTGGCAGGACTAAATATAATGTTTTAACCTTTGTTTAACTTTTCTATGTTGAGATTGGCATAATATTAAAGGACTTTAAAATCCTGTTCTACTTCAAATTAATATAAAGATGGAAATTTCTTAATTTATTGAGTTCTTAGTTTAAGCCATTTTAAAGAATATTTACATTTTTTAGAATTTTTTTAACACTTTGTAACTATTATGGCATGATTTTCGTTATTTATCGTGTAGGGTTAATACTTAGTTTAATTAGGGTTAAACAGAGTTAGTTTCTTTCAAGTTTTTTTCATAGATTTAGGTTTAATGGTTAGGGTTAAAAGCGGGAGTTTCTCAGACTCTCGCTTTTTTTCATTATAATTGCTGCCAAACAGGTTAAAGCTCAAATTAATTAAGGTAAATCGGTAAATCAATTAAATTTTTATTTCTTTTGTAGTTGTATTCCAACAATACGGTCAATAATGGTGAGTTTATACAAAAATGTTTGGAAGGCTTGTCATTCTTCAATTTGCTTAATAAGATTCCTGAATGGGAATGATATTGAAATCGTTTCTGTATCAGGCTTTAAAGCTGGAGATTACCTGGTAACCCATGATATGGTAAATAGCTTGCAAAAGGCTGAATTTGTTGAAATAAAATTTGTAAAGGAGGATGGTCATACGGTTGCTGCCCTTGAAAGACTTTCGATGCATGATTTCAATGAGCGGATTATAACTTCATTTGACAAGGAGGTAACAGGCTTCTCCCTGCTTTCATTGGCCGATTTATCATTTAATGAAATTCCTTCCCTTTCATTGGCGGTTAACCGCCATATTCATATAGGACAGGCTGTTGCACTGGTAGGTTTTCAATACGATAATCCATATCTCACTATTAAATCCGGAATAATTTCCACAGTGATTCATCGTAACGGTAATCGCTACCTGCAGTTTGACGGTTCCACAATTTGGGGAAATTCCGGGAGCCCCCTGATTGATCTCAAGACTAATGAGGTTTTGGGTGTTATAGGATACAAACTCGACAGGAAGAATAAATCGTATGAGAAAATGATGGAGATCAGCAATTCCAATATTAAAATGCTGGAGAAAGCGCTCGGCGAATTTGAGGTTTCAGGAGTTGACCCGATCCAGGTTC
>DATAEX010000294.1:0-6314 GCA_036257765.1 Bacteroidales bacterium | reverse complement strand
ATAGTAATGCAATTACCATTAAAACCCGTCTGCGGCCAAAAAAATCAGCAGGCTTGCCTGCTGCAACGGCTCCAAGAATAGTTCCGATAAGAGCTATGGCAACAGTAAAGCCGTGCCAGAATCCGGTTAACTGAAATAATTCCTGTATGGCTTTTTCAGCGCCGGATATTACGGCCGTATCAAAGCCGAAAAGAAAGCCGCCGAGTCCGGCGATCCATGCACTGCGGGTTAGAAAGGAACTGTTTTTCATGTCGGTAGTTTGAAGTTTATCCGTTGAAGTTAAGAATAAACTTTAAACCGCAGACAATCTATTCTCAAATTGCCATCCCCTTGAACACCTTGGAACTTTCGAGGGGTTTTATTACGCCGTGATAATTTAGTTTTCCGGCTCTTATTCCGCTAATTGTGGCATCAGTGGATGAATTGGGTGATATATTAAAGAAGATATCATACGGACCGATGGAAGTATTGGCAAGAAGCCTGATGTAATATACCGAAGCATTCCGGCCTGTCTTTTTGACTTCATAAGATGTAATATTTCCGCGTGTTGTAACACCGCCCATACCGTTATATCCTCCCAATCCCGTTGTCGATGCCGTTTGGATAACTATTTTCGATGAATCGATTATTATAAAATTGATGAGATTATTCACAATTATACGATTGCCAGTCTGGTTGCTTAAGAAGTCCGCTTCGAGTACAAACTTCCGGTTTTCAATTAAAGAATCAACCATCCGGGCAACAGCTTGTTCTTCGGCTTTTCGTAATTCAGCCCTTTCTTCTTTAGTCAGTTTCCGGCGCGATTTTGAATCTACCACGCCCTCTTCCTGTGCAGAGGCCGTTAGCAGGACCAAAAACGCCAGAATCATCAAACTGATGTACTTTTTCATATTCCTGATTGGTTTAGATAAAGATAAATTTCTTTTATTTTCTTTGTTCCAGGTTCCAATACAAAATATATGCCAGTCAAACTATTGAAAGGAATGTAATAAATAGCGTATATTCCTTACCTTTGAGAAGCTATCCGCTTTAAATTTATCCGGGCAATATGGCCGATATTATTCATTTGCTTCCTGATTCAGTAGCCAACCAGATTGCTGCAGGGGAAGTGGTACAACGTCCGGCTTCTGTAGTTAAGGAACTACTCGAAAATTCAGTTGATGCCGGATGTACTTCTGTTAAAGTCATTACGCGCGACGGTGGTAAAACGCTAATACAGGTTATTGACAATGGTTGCGGGATGTCAGATACTGATGCCAGGATGAGCTTTGAAAGGCATGCTACATCTAAAATACGTGAAGCAGCCGATCTGTTTGCTATTCGAACACTGGGTTTCAGGGGCGAAGCGCTTGCTTCGGCTGCATCGGTGTCACAGGTTGTTTTGCGCACCTGTAAAGGCGGACATGATCTGGGAACTGAGATCAGCATTGCCGGATCGGTCGTGGAATCGCAACAACCGGTAAATTGCGCTGCCGGCACCAGCATAACAGTTAAGAACCTGTTCTATAATGTCCCGGCCCGCCGGAAGTTCCTGAAAACCAATAACGCCGAACTTAAACACATTATTTATGAATTCCAGAGGGTCGCTCTTGCCAACCCTGAAATTGCTTTTTCGCTGGAACACAATGATGATGAACTATATAACCTGCCACCAGCCAACCTGAAACAGCGGATCGTGCATCTTTTTGGTAAATCGATCAATCAGAATCTTACCGATATTGATACGGATACAAGCCTTGTAAAAATTTCAGGCTTTATAGGCAAGCCTGAATATGCAAGGCGTACACCCGGCGAACAGTTTTTTTTCGTGAATAACCGGTTCATGAAACATCCTTATTTTCATAAAGCCATAATGATGGCTTATGAAAAGATACTGCCTCCTGAAACCCTGCCATCCTATTTTATATTCCTGGAAGCTGATCCTGATTCAATTGATATTAATATTCATCCCACCAAAACTGAAATCAAATTCGAAAACGAGCAGGCCATTTTTCAGATATTGGTTGCAGCTACCCGTGAAGCCTTAGGTAAGTTTAATATTGTGCCGTCAATCGATTTTAATAATGAAAATGCCATAGAACTTCCCATTTTCAGGCACGATACACCGGTTGCAAATCCTGAGATCCCGTTTAATCCTGATTACAATCCCTTTAATTTCGAACATGGATCCGGATATCAAAACAGAAATACGGCAGTGCCATCAAACTGGGAAACCCTCTATAAGAACGATACTTCGATCAACGGAAACCGTGATGCAGCAACTCCTGAACAGCAAACGCTACCTGTTGAAGATAAAAAATCAGATACTCTGGTACAACTTAAGAACCGGTATATTCTTACTCCGGTAAAATCGGGGCTTATGCTTATCGATCAAAAGCGTGCCCATGAAAGGATCCTCTATGAGAGATACCTGCATTCGTTTGCCATGAATTATCCTGTTGCTCAACGGACACTATTCCCTGAAACGGTTGAACTCGACCAGGCCGATTATATAATCCTTAAGGAAATTATAGAAGATCTGCATGTTATAGGATATGATATCAGGGATTTCGGCAGTAATACGATAGTGATCGCCGGTTATCCTGCTCAAAGCAGATTTGAAAAGGCGGGAGAGCTGCTGGAATTATTCCTTGAGAAATTCAAAACCACCGGCTCGGATATTAAAAACAGCGTGAGGGAGCGGATTGCACGCTCAATGGCTGTTGCGGGTTCGCTGAATTACGGAGATACATTATCGCGGGAATTAATGCAGGAGTTGGTGGATGGACTTTTTGCATGTGAAAGTCCTGCCTATTCCCCATCGGGAAAACCTGTTGTGGTAATCATGGGTATCGATGAAATTGAAAAAAGGTTCCGCTGATCTTTGTATACTTTAATGATTCATTCATCATTGAGAAACAACCGAAGGTCAAACTTTTTCAACAATGCCCTTTCTGTTGCGTAAATTTAAAGCGCCAACAAAGGGTATTTCAAATGAAAAAATCGTTAGCAGCATTCCTGTTCCTGTCCCTGCCAATCCTTACCTTTTCCCAGAAAGCTGAACCTGAAAATATTATTCAGGAGTCAATACTTTCGCTTAACCAGGGGATCTATATGAATATTGAGGAATTCCTTACAAACAATCCTTCAATACCTTATAGATTTGAAGTTCATAATTCTCTGGCCGATTATTACATCCATCCCGACGAACGAAACGACTATGTTATTTCTTACCGCGATGATATGGGGTACCTTAAGGTACTTGGCGCCAGGGAAATATGGGGTTATTGCGACGGCAAATCGGTTTTTGTTTCTTTTCAGGGACGGCCTTATGAAATGATTCACCTTGGAGCCATCTCTGTTCTGAGATACCAACAGCTTTATCATCGTACTACCATTGCACAGATATTAAGTCTTTATGCTCTGGGTCATACCGTGGTCAGTATGGAAAGGTCCCAGGATGTGCTGTTCCATATAAAAACAAACAGGGTGATTATTCCTACAGGCCGCAATATACGTAAGTTTATTGAAGGCGATCCCGAATTGTACGCGGATTACACTAGTATTAAAAACATGGACTACTTTGAAAAAAACCTGATATATCTTCAGAAATATAACGAGAAGTATCCTCTGATCATTTCCGCTTCGGGAATAGCCACATCTGAACCGCCCGTGACCGATGACCTGGTTGAAAAACAACCGCTCTGACAAGCCTCAGGTTTTTAATTCTTCTTTTACCATTTTTCCGACAGGAGGGACCAGGAAGGCGGCCAAGCCAAGGACAGAGATCGCGATTCCGGAAATTATAAAAGCATTAGTTATTCCAATGCTGTCTGCAATAAAACCGGTTGCCAGTAACCCCAGCATTGAAGGCAGAAGAGTTATGCTGCCATACATTGAAAATACCCTGCCCAGTGCTGAAGGTTCAACCATTGTCTGCATTACTACGGTGAATGAACCGGAATAAACCGACATGGAAATACCTCCGAAAGCCGTTATTACGGCAAAAATTACAAATCCTGAAGGCGGCAGGATCCCTGAAAAAGCAAAGGTCAAGCCCAATAAGAGATACATAAGTATGATAAGGATGATCTTGTACGATTTCAACTTATTAATACCCATTAGTGCCCCGCCCATAAGCATGCCGATACCCCAGGCAATTTCTATAATGCTCATATGATAAGTGGTTCCTGAGAAATGATTGAGCGTCATTAAAGGAAACAGAGCTGCCACCGGCATTATAAAGAATGTGGCAATAATACCCAGGATGAACAGCCAGAATAGTCCTGGTTTGCTGTAGATTATTTTCAGTCCTTCGAGCATTTCGCGCAAAAATTCAGGAGTCGATCCATCTTTTCTTACCGGACTCGGGATGTGAACCAGTATTAACGAGATACAGGCAATCACCGCTCCGGCCACGTCGAACATTAATACTATCGAAAGATCGAAAAGGCTTATTAACAATGCAGCCAGGGCAGGACCGGCAATAGTGCTCACAGAGTTAATTATGTTATTTACTCCTGCGATTCGCATAAGCTTATCTTCAGGGGCCAGCAAGGGCACCGAAGCCTGCATGGCAGGCATATGAAAGGCCATGCCCGCCGACCTCATGGCAAGCAAAATATAAAAGTATGAAAGCCTCGATTCCCCGGTATATAATAAAATGGCTACTATCAGGGTACAAAATGCAATGAACAAATCTGCAAGGATCATGACCCTCTTACGGTTCCACCGGTCAATATAAACACCCGTAAAAATGCCCAGCACCAGCTGGGGTAGAAGAGATGCTATGATTGAAAAGGCCAGAACTTCGGCAGAACCTGTTTCAATACTTAACCAGAACATTATGGAATAGCCAACAACATAACTGCTCAAGGTCGAAAACAGCTGCCCGGTCCAGATAATAGCAAAAGTCCTTTTCCAGTTAATCATGACGGGATACACCCTTTAATGATTGTAACAAAACCAAGGGGTTTGCGGTTCGAAAGACTATCTGACTTCATAATTAAACCGAAGTAACGTAGGTACCTTACTCTGGGCTTCATTTGTGATAAGTATATCTCCGTTATCAAAGAATGAGATTCCTTCGGCTTTGTTAAACATTCTGTGGTCCAGGCGCTCCATCTGCTCTATCTTACCATTACTGTCGAAAACAAACATCATATAATCTGTGGCAGAAAGGAGAAAAAGTCTGCCTGTAAGAGGGTGTATGCCAATTGCCGAAATGCGGAGTTTCAATAACTGCTCATCTTCTCCCTTTTTTTTATCTTTTTCCGGCAGTGATATCCGATTTTGCAAGGCAAATCGTTTAAGTGCATTTATGTCGAATTCATAGACAGGTTCGGATGTAAGTTTTTTTGTATTAAGATCAAAACCATAGATCACCCTCTTGTCTTTGAATTCTGGTCCCTTTCCGATCTTGCTTTTGCAGCCAATCAGCAACCTGTTGTTCTTTCTGTCATAACAAAGGCCCTCGTTATCCTCTGCCGGAATTCCGGTATCCCATGTATTCAGCCTGAAATCGGCGAAAGCGAAATTACTTACCTGAAAAAGAACTCCGTCGCTACGGAGTACATATACCGAATTGCCTGTACGGGCTATGCCTTCATAATCACCATCTATGTGGAATGTATACTGGTTCGTAAGTTTCTTCAGATTCACATCATAAATAAATAGAATGCCGTTTTCATCCTGTATGCATGCAAATGATGATCCGCCTATCCATGCAAGGCCTGAAACTTCGCGCAATGTATCAGGTAATACATAGGTTGCATCGGGAGAGGAAAAATCATAACCCAAAGGATTCTCCTGCGGCACCGTGCAGCCCAGCATAATTGATAACAGTATTGAGATCATTATAATGACGAATTTACGGACCAAAGGACCAAACATCTGACAAACTATTTATAGATCTCCTTCAAATCCTTTTCAAACAAGGTATATGGATCTTCATAAAACTTAATGAAATCAGGAACACTGGGATGACCGGGGAAAGGGGCATAATAGTGCGTCGGGCTTTTGGTATCGTTTCTCCAAACCATAACATAAGCCAGCTTCATATCATGCATTTTCATGGTCTTTAAAAGCGTTCCTGTATACCATTCCGGATTTTTAACCGATTCAAGTCCGGTTTCAGTGAATGCTGCCAGCTTCCCTTTTCTTTCTGCATAATCCGCTAAAATCTTAAGTTTTTTTGCAGCAATTTCGGGTGCATTCCGGTCCCTTCCCATGTCACCGTAATTATCCACACCTAACATATCAACATACTCATCTCCCGGATAACGTTCGAGGTACTCAGCTTCGGTATTGAATTTATTGTCCGGTGAAAATGCATA
>DATAEX010000288.1:0-2328 GCA_036257765.1 Bacteroidales bacterium | reverse complement strand
ATGGTTGCCTCTGGTAAAACCCTGGATAACAGGTAAAAATTATCTGTTGTTTTTTCCATTTGGAGGCTGTTTGAATAGGCAAGCTTTTCCAATGCATTGTCAAAGGGCATGTTCAGAATGTATCCACTCACTATAGTTCCCTCCAGGCCCGGTGATAGAATTACATTTCTATTTGTTGCCCTGGTGATCAGTTTCACAGCATCCTGCAAATTCTCCTCTCTGAGATCTATTGATAACAGGCTATTAGTTGAGTCGTAAGTGATCTTTCCTTTTTGAAGTGCTGTATCATCAGATGACTTATAAACACTGACGATATTACCAATAACTGAAATGTTGAGCAGGTATTCCCGGGATAGAAAGAGTAAAATATCCAATACCCTGACATCATTAAAATTATTGGATACCATGATTGCAATCCCCGGATCAACATTTATGTTCAAGCCTGAGCTATTTGCAATTGCCCTAACAAATTCATGAATCGAAACATTGGAAACCGAGATGGTGATTCTTTGATTCAAAGCCGGAATTTCGCCTGTTAAAGAATTTAACTTTTCCTCAATTGTAGGAATATTCTCTTGACCATATGTATAAAATGTTAAACAAGCAAACAGAAAGATGCAGGAAATAATTTTTTTTACTGCCATTTTGGGAGAAATTTGTCTGCAATATATCTGAAAAATAGTAAAAAGTTCTGTAATTGATTCAGGGAACCATCTATATATTATTCATAAGGAGCGAATAAACTTCCTCAATGGACGTATCTCCATTCTCGAACAGTTTAAAAGCTGAATCTGATAATGAAGTAATTTTATACCGACTGAAAACATCTTCTGCACTATTTTTTCCCTGCCTTATTATTTCCGATAATTCGTAATCAATTGGAATTACTTCATAAAGTGCCTTTCTTCCTTTATAGCCAGTGTAATAGCATTTATCACAACCCTTAGCAACATAATGTTTGGAAATCTGACGAGGTTGCGAATAAGAAGAAGGATAAAGACTTTTACTAAACGATTCTAACTTTTTGCAATCCGGACATAATATTCTTACAAGTCTCTGTGCTGCAGTGAGATTTATCGTATTGGCTATCAGAAACGATGGAATCCCCATATCAATAAGCCGGTTAATAGTTCCCCATGCCGAATTAGTATGAATGGTTGATAGGACAAGATGTCCGGTTAACGCAGCGCGGATAGCCATATGAGCAGTTTCGCCATCGCGAATTTCGCCTAACATTATTATATCAGGATCCTGCCGCAGAAATGTTCTTAACGCACTTGCAAAAGTCAAACCTATACTTTCTTTCAACTGAACCTGATTAATGCCATCCAGAGTATATTCTACAGGATCTTCAATTGTAAGAATATTAGCGGCCTCGCTGTTCAAAATTTTCAGAGTTGCATACAGGGTTGTTGTTTTACCTGAACCAGTTGGCCCGCTGATCAAAATAATACCATGTGGTTTCCGGATCGCTTGCAGATATTGATCCAGTTGCAGTTGATTGAATCCTAAAGCCTCAATATCAATATTTGTGGAATCTTTACTCAATAATCTGAGAACTGCCTTTTCGCCATACAAAGCCGGTAAAATTGAAACCCGAATGTCAAAACGAGAGGTACCGGAAATGAAATTAATACGACCATCCTGAGGAAGACGCTTTTCAGCAATATCGAGATTAGACTTAATTTTAATTTTATTTATTAGCGCAGGGTAATCAGAAGGATTCAATATGTATCGTTCTACCAGCTTACCATCAATTCTCATCCGTACCCGGCATGAATTTTCATAGGCCTCAATATGAATATCGCTGCTACCTATAGCATTGGCCTCGCCTATCAGGTTATTTAAAAAATCATCTGAATTAGAATTATAATTTATCCATGTTTTCCTTGATTCTTTTTTATTCCCTTTGCGATAATGCTTTCCGAGAGTTACATTTATTATATGTGAGGATGTTTTTAGTAGTTCAACTTTTTTACCAAATAATAATTCAAGTTCGTTTATTAAATCCAATGAAATCTTATCTTCATCGATATAGAAAACGTATTTTTCATTATCATATGATTTTGGGATAATTGAGTATTGCCATGCCTGATCCGTAGTGATTAGTTGCTGCAATTCAGTATTTAGTTTTAATATGTCTTCGTGTTCCATATTGTGCTTAAAAAACGATACTACGGGTGATAGTCTTCAATTCTGTAAAACATTGGGGACAAACAATCTGAATAAAAAGAAGCAGTGATAACAATGTTGCCTGTATTCCTGCAAGCGGAATAGAATAGTTTTTAAGAACTGTATTTTGTTTACATTTAAATAACAGGAAAAACA
>DATAEX010000374.1:0-7695 GCA_036257765.1 Bacteroidales bacterium | reverse complement strand
ATTTGACTTCGGGTTATGGCGTGGAGAAATCAATAGATTGTTCTGCCAACAACAAAGCCCGGCTTACATGTATCCAGGCAGCCCGTAAATGGGGCAAAATTGTTTTTATAGGAGAAGGTGGCACCTGTGAATTTCAACCTTCGAGAGATATTATTCACGATCAAAAGACCATTTATGGTTCCTGGGTCACCAATATCTGGCGGATGGAAGAACTGGTAGAACGATTGGTCCGGTGGAATATAAAACCGGAATCACTCATCACCCATAGATTTGCGTTGAAAGATGTTAGTCAGGCATATTCTCTGATGGCCAGCGGAAAATGCGGGAAGGTGGCTGTAGTTTTTGACGAAGAGATAAAATAACTTTATAATAAACCAAAATGCTTAAGAACATACCAAGTATTTTAAGTCCTGATCTTCTGAAGATAATAATGGAGATGGGTCATGGAGATGAAATCGTCATTGCTGATGGAAATTTTCCCTCGGCTTCTATTGCCCAAAGACTTGTCCGCTTAGATGGACATTCCATACCCGATATACTGGAAGCAATGCTTCGATTATTTCCGCTGGACACCTATGTTGAAAGTCCGGTAGGCTTAATGGCGGTTACACCTGGGGATAATTACAAACCTGTTATATGGGAAGAGTATAAAAAAATAATAAAAGGAAGTAAAGAGCCTTTCAAAGAATTTGAAAACATAGAGCGGTTTGCATTTTACGAAAGAGCTAAAAAGGCTTATGCTGTGATCGCCACAGGAGAATCCGCTTTGTATGCCAATATAATATTAAAAAAAGGGGTTGTTGTATGAATTCCATAGTTTTCATTATCCATTACAAACAACAGTTAAAAATATAAAAAATGAAAGAAAGAGTAGTTCAAAGTGTGGTGATCGGTTGGATATTGCTGGGAATCTTTTCGTGTAAAGATTTATCTCAATCACAAAATTCAAATGTAAAAGCTGAGTTTAAAGAAGACTGGGAGTCCTTATCAACTATTGAAAGGAACCCGGAGTGGTTTAAGGATGCCAAATTCGGAATCTATTTTCATTGGGGTATATATAGTGTTCCGGCTTATGATAACGAGTGGTATGGCAGATGGATGTATGTACCTGGCAGGAAAGACTGGGGAGGCACAGTCTTTGAACATCATCAGAAAACATACGGCCCGGTTTCCGAATTTAATTACCACGATTTTATACCCATGTTTAAAGCGGAGTATTTTAATGCTGAGGAATGGGCCGATCTGTTCAAAAAATCGGGTGCCCGATTTGCGGGCCTCGTTGCACAGCATCATGATGGATTTGCCATGTGGAACAGTAAGGTGAACCCCTGGAATGTTAAGGAAATGGGGCCAAAAAAAGATATTCTTGGGGAATTGTTCACAGAGCTTAAAAAGAACGACATGAAAACCATTGCCACGTTCCACCACGAGCGGCTTCTTCAGAAATATGCAACGGATACTGCACAATGGGCAAAGAATACTCCAGACCCGGGTTGGGACAGCCATTTTCCTTATCATCCCGATTACGTAACTTCTTCAACCGATCCAAAATTAAGATTGTTGTATGGAAATATGCCTCCTGATGAGTTTCTCGAATACTGGCTGAACCAGATCAACGAGGTAGTTGACAACTATGCCCCTGATATTATTTGGTTTGATTCCTGGCTTGATGGTATACCTGAAAACTACCGTCAAAAAATGGTAGCCCATCATTTCAATACGGCCACAGCTCGCGACCAGGAACCTCTGGTCGCATATAAACAGGAAGACTTGCCTGCAAATGTAGGTGTGCTGGATATCGAACAAGGCGGAAAAACAAATATTTCTGAAGACTACTGGCTGACAGATATAACCATAAGCTTCGGCAGCTGGTGTTACACAACCGGGCAAACCTATAAAAATCCGGAAATGGTCATAAGAAATATGATTGATGTCTGGAGCAAAAGAGGAATCGTTTTGCTGAATATTTCTCCTAAAGCCGATGGAACCATTCCTGAAGAACAGAGAAGCGTTTTATTATCCATTGGCAAATGGATTGAAAAACATAAAGAAGCTGTTTATGAAACCAGGGCATATTCCAGTTTTGGTTATGGAGCGGCTGAATTTGAAAAAGGTCATTTCGGAGGTCAATCGGCAACCATGGCTTATACTGAGAACGATATCCGGTTTGCCCTGTCGAAGGACAATAAACATTTATACATCTATGTTCTTGGACTTCCGGCGGCAAACTCGGACCTCGAAATTCGCAACGCCATAGAACCGGAAATAAAACGCGTTTCGGTTGTTGGAAGCGGGGTTGAAGTTAAATGGTCAGAAACGGATAATAAATTGACTATTAAAACGCCCAATTCGAATCAAATGGATGAAATAGCAACTGTTTTTAAGGTTGAATTTGAATAGCAGAACGTAATTATAAATCACGCTCTGGAACTATTTTAATTGAAACTTATGAAAAAGAAACGATATTTTATTACAGTATTCATACTGTTCTTTGCCGTAATAACCATTGCTCAGCAACCTGCAGCGGTTAGGGTTGAGGAAGGACTCCTGCAGGGAATACATGAAAACGGATTAATGGTTTATAAGGGTATTCCATTTGCCGCTCCTCCGGTCGGTGATTTGCGTTGGCGTGCACCTCAACCTGCAGAAAAGTGGGAAGGGATAAAACCGGCGGATAAATTTGCTGCAGCTCCAATGCAGGGAGGAAATCCGCCATCCGGGAAAAGCGAAGATTGCTTGTACCTGAACATCTGGACTCCTTCAAATTCAGAAAAAGAAAAAATACCGGTGCTGGTATGGATTTACGGAGGCGGTTTCAGTTTTGGATCAACTTCCGACCCTGTCCACAATGGGGAACATCTGGCACGAAAAGGAGTTGTGTTGGTGAGCATGGCTTACCGTGTTGGTCAGCTTGGATTTCTGGCACATCCTGAATTAAGTGCCGAAAACCCGAATGGCGTTTCCGGAAATTACGGTTTGCTCGATATGATTGCCGGCCTTAAATGGATACAAAAGAACATTGCTGTTTTCGGTGGCGACCCGGATAAAGTGACCATCTTTGGCGAATCGGCCGGAGGAATAGCCGTGAGCATGTTATGTGCCTCACCCCTGGCCAAAGGATTGTTTCAAGGTGCCATTTCGCAAAGCGGTGGCTCATTTGGTCCTACACGACCCACAACATACCCGGGTGAGAACATGAAAACCCTGAAGCAGGCCGAAGAAGCCGGTTTAAGTTTTGCTCAAAAGGCCGGCAGTTCATCAATAGCCGATTTGCGTAAGATAGAAGCAGCAAAACTTCCATCCGGTATGGGAATGGGAAGTGCCTGGCCAATTGTTGATGGTTATGTGATTCCCGATGATCAATTCAAATTATACGAAGCCGGACGGTACAATGATGTGCCCATTCTGGTGGGATACAATTCCGATGAGGGGGCTAGTTTTTCGCGGGAAAAGACCCCCGAAGAGTATTTTGCAGGTGTCAATTTACGGTACGGTAAATTTGCGGACAAGCTGATAAAAGCTTATCCGGCCGGCGAAACAACGGTTCCAAAAACTGCTCGCGACCTGGCCCGTGATGCAGCATTTGGCTGGCAGACATGGAGTTGGGCACGCCTTCAATCCAGAACCGGCAAATCGAAGGTGTTTTACTACTACTTTGACCAGCACCCTGACTATCCCAAAGAATCTCCTCGCTATGGTTATGGATCGCCACACGGACAGGATGTGGCATATGTATTTATGCACCTCGATCCATCCAATCCTCAAACCAGCAAATCAGACCTGGAAATTTCTGAAGCCATGGGCACATACTGGACCAATTTTGCCAAATATGGTCATCCAAACGGGGAAGGTGTTCCCTATTGGCCTGTGTTTAGTGAAGCAAATCCTGTGGTAATGTATCTTGGCCCAACACCCCATACCGGACCAGTGCCGGGTGAAGAATCATTAAAAGTACTCGATTCCTATTTCGAATGGAGGCGCAGCCCGGAGGGTGAGACATGGGCTCAATAATATATCCGGAAGCATGCGGAATTCTTAAATAACCTGTATACTGAAATTTAATGAGAACAAAGCTGATTTATACGTTCATTTTTTTAATGACATACATATGCCCTTCAAATTCTCAGACAGATGGTTGGTACGAAAATGCCCAAACAAGAATTGACACGTTGAGAAAGGGAAATTTTTCCTTCAGAATTGTAGACAATAATGGAACAGGAATGCAGGACAGCGTGAAAATAATCCATAAGAAACATGAATTTCCATGGGGTACTGCAATAGATTTGAAGTATAACGTTGGCAACTCTTACAGCTCAGCAAATCCGGTTATTGCAGCGAGTGACAGCGAGATTTACCGCTCCGAAAGATGGGCTTCCTATTTAGCCTATAATCTGCCCGCTGAAAAAGGCAAAGATTATAAACTCACCATTAAACTATCTGAGATTTATTTCAGTTCCGCCAATGCACGTCTTTTTGATGTTTATGTTGACGGTGAAAAAGTAATGGCAAACGTTGATAAATATGTTTGGGCAGGCGGGAAATTTTTGGCTGTCGATTCTACCATTACTGTCAATGCCATTAATAGCTTTATTAAGGTCGAATTCTCTGCCATAAAAGACAATGCATCAATTATGGGGCTTGTTTTATCAGATAGCGAAGGCAATCCCATTTTGAAGTTGAATTGCGGAGGTTTAGCCATGACTACTGAAGATGGCAATTTTTATATGAGTGATCTTGATTACCTCGATAAAAGTGCAACAGCGCTCGGAACATCAAATGATGACTGGGTTAAATCTGTTATGCTGAAGTATTGCAACTACGGTGTATGTGGTAATCAGTTTAAATGGAGCGGTATCGAAGCCAACCAGGGAAAACTCAATTACGCCCCTTTTGAGAATACCCTGGGATGGTTTCAGAAAGTTGGCTGGAATATGAGGGCTCATACCCTGCTTTGGGGCGGTACCAGCAGTACCGATTATCATGAGCTGCCTAAATGGGTTGGAGAGTTGTCACCTGAAGTGATGTATGACACATGCAAATTGCATGTAATGAGAGAAGTCACACGATATAAAGGCCTTGTTAAAGAATATGACGTGTTGAATGAGCCTACTCATGCAACATACCTGCAATCAAAAGTCGGTGATTCCATTAACTGGAATTGTTTTAAATGGGCTCATGAAGCTGACTCCAATGCACGTTTGTTTGTAAATGAATACAATATTGTAGAGTGGCAGGATCAGACGGATGCTTTTATTGCCTTTGTGGAAAAACTACTTCAGCATGGAGCTCCTGTTCACGGAATAGGTTCACAATGTCATATGGGAACTTCAATAGATGTGCCAAAAGTAAAAGCACGTTTTGATCAATTGGCCCAGTTTGGACTGCCGATTAAGATTACCGAATTTGATATGGCTGCCAATAATATGACTCAACAAAGTCAGGCTATTGAAACATCCAAAATGATGCGGCTGGCATTTTCTCATCCGGCCATTGAAGGATTCGTTTTCTGGGGACTGACTGATCCGGCATGGGTGCCTTCCATTGGAAATCTGATCAATGAAGACAGAACTCCGAAAATTGTAGCAGATTCCGTTTATCATCTTATCCATGAAGTATGGTCAACTCACATTACAGATATGACAGATGCTTCGGGATCGTATTCTTTTAAAGGATATTACGGTGATTATGAAATTCAGGTTAAAGTTGGAGAAACGTGGAAGAAATTTGAGGTTTCATGCAATAAAGCAGATGAGGGCGAAATAATAGTATTAAATGAGGGTAACGGGTTGGCAACGAGTCCTGTTTTGAAAAAAGTCAGGATAAATGCTCCCACAGGCCTTGAGCTTACTTTTGACAAAGCCATGGCTGATCCGTCTGCAGAAGCCAGGAATTTCAAAGTATTCGATAAGGAGGCAAATTTTGTAAAGACAGCTTCGCTAAAAGAAGACGACTCTACCACCATCGTATTAACTATGAATTCTTCAATAACGGAAAAGAGCTACATCCCGGTTTCTTATTTTCCGGGTAATCAGACTTCAGCAGATGGCGGTGAACTTGCCACTTTTGGTCCGGTGCTTGATGCAACACTCACTCCTGCTTATGTATCCGCAACCACCGGTACTAACGGCAAAACTATTACTGTAACATGTAATAAAAAACTGGCAGATACATCTATCACCATGTCGGACTTCATTGTAAAGGTTAATGGCATCAACAACGGCATAGCCCAGGCTGGTTTAAACACTTCACTGACGACTTTGGACCTGACTTTAACCAACCAGATCATTAATAGCACTGATCTCATTACAATTTCCTATCAACCTGGTTCACTTCAAACAACTGACAGTTTATTTGTGACGGCTTTTAATCTAAAACCGGTAACAAACAGAGTTATTGTTCCGGCTTTTATTTCGGCAAGTACCAGTACAAACGGGGCAACTATACAGATCGATTTTGATCAGCTTATAGCTGATCCTTCCGGGCTGGAATCGGATTTTGTAGTTACTGTAAATGGAACAAGGAATGAAGTTGCAAGTGCAAAATTACTGAGTACAAATAAAAGGAATGTTGTTCTCACGCTTTCTTCTGTTATATGTTCCGGAAATGTTATCACTATTTCCTATAACCCGGGCTCCCTTGCATCATCCATTGATGTGCCTGTTCCTGCCTTTTCTTCGAGTGTGACAAATAATAGTATTGCCGTTATTCCTGCTTTCGTATCGGCAAACACCAGTGATGATGGAGGCTCAATACAAATCAATTTTGATCAGCTTATGGCGGATTCATCAGGATTGGAGCAGGATTTCGTTGTTTCAGTAAATGGTGAGATTAATGAAGTTGTTAGTGTCCAATTGGAAAGCATAGCCCGCAAAAGTATCATTCTTACCCTTGCTTCTCCAATTCATTCCTCAGATACTGTATCGGTTGCATTTAATTCAGGCTCACTTACTTCAACGATGGGCGTACCTGCTTCTTCTTTTTCTTCAAGCGTAACCAACAACAGTTTGATTACTATGCTTGATAATAAAAGTAACAGAACAATTGAATACTATCCGAATCCTCTTGGCAATCAGTTGAATATTTTAAATATCAGCAATTATGAATTAATCACGATAAGAGATATGCTGGGACGTGAAGTAATTAGGCTAAAACCGGATGGGGACGGGCTAACAGAAATCAATACCTCAAATTTGGAAAAGGGAATGTATATGGTAATCCTGTCGGATAACAAAAGGAAAGTAGCCTTTAAAGTGACAAAACTGTAAATTAAGCGGCTCAAAACAACTGGCTTATTTCTTTCTTAATAAAAACTATAGCGTCGGTGGTCGGGACTTTTTCCTGTTCAACGATCGATTCCAGTATGGCTTTGCTCAGATTGATCGCAGGGGAATCCTTCTGAACCTTTTCCGCCATCGAATTGATCAGTTGAATTGTCCTTCCCCTTGCTATTTTCAACAATTCCCATGCACCGTGCGAAATGTATAACTGCTGCGAAAGGTTGTGCTCATATTCCGAACGTATGGCTATCATTAATTCAGACTGCAATTGCTGACAGGTGAGTCCCGGTTTGTTAATCCTCATGATCATGCTTTCCGGTGAAATCCTTTCAAGAAACAATATAGCCCTTTCATATGCCTGAAGCCTCAAAGGAGTAGTCAGTTGCTGATTAGCCATGACGGCCTGCTGTCTTCTTGC
>DATAEX010000285.1:0-5145 GCA_036257765.1 Bacteroidales bacterium | reverse complement strand
TTATCCTCAGGGTTAAAATTATACCCGGATACCAGTATAAGTCCTGCCGCCCCATTGTCGGCTGCCAGCATTGCCTTATCGCGATCTTCGGATGCAAGTGAAAGATGATCCGCTGCATTTTTAATATCAGGCGTACCCCTCAGAGCCATTATCCATCTGCCTTTAATTTCACATCCTTTGTAATCATCCCATTCGAAAGAATCCACTTTATCTGTTATTCCGTATCCGGCGAAAACTACCTGCGCCTTAATTAAAGTGTCAAATGAAAAACCGAATGGTGAATAGGACTCAGCAGAAGCAGGATTTTCATTTATCAGGAATGAATTATCAGGACCCCTTTTTACCGACCTTATGAATGAAAACTCCTGTTTGCCCGATTCGAGGCCAATGAGATTAAAGTACTTTTCAATATAACGTGAGGCCATCAAATCGCCGTCAGTGCCGGGGTATCGTCCCTGCATCTCATCAGATGCCAGAAAACTTAAGTGTGTTTCAAGATTGGATACAGGCCGGTCCGGTACAGATTTGTAAGATGTGCATGCCAGTGAAGCCAGGAGTATGGAGATAAGCGTAGCGACTTTCAATTTATCCATTAATAATAATATTTTTGTAACCCTAACAAAGATATATAAATACATGAAAAACTCACTGTTTGTGCTTCTGGCATTGCCCCTGTTTTTTCTCGCATGCACGAATAAACAACAGGCAATTAACAATAAACCTGCTTATACCGATTCTGCTCTCGGTTTTATAATTGCAGATACAATTATCTATGATGTGAACATTGTGAATAAAAATCCGGACGATCAATGGTCAACCAAACGGTTGAATAAGCTCGACCGCAAACTGATGATTGATAATATTTATGATCTGGTTTATTCGGGGAAGGCAAATGCCTACAATCATACCAGTGGTGAAAAGCTTACCATCAGGCAGGTTCAGGAACTTGAAAAATCTGAAGGTTTCAACAGGGAAAATGTTGATATGATCCAGTTTAAGGAAGTCTGGTACATGAACCCTGAACAAAAATCCATTACTAAAAAAGTTCTGTCGATGGTATTGGGAAGCCAGGTATACGGAACTGATGGACAGTATCTCGCCAACAGGGCGGTGATGAGGGTCGAATTCTAAATTTTAATTATTTTTGCAACCAAATTTTAAATTCATACAAAATTCATGATTAGGAACAGAATCCTGACGGTTGAAAAAATTGGGGGTACTTCGATGTCGAAATTTGAAGACGTTATGAATAATATAATTATGAAACCCTGCAATTCGTGCGATTATTATAACCGGATATTTGTGGTTTCAGCTTATAATAACGTTACCAACTGGCTTCTCGAGCATAAAAAGACCAAAGAACCCGGCATTTACCAGAAATTCGTGAATAATGAAAATTTTGATCTGGCGATTATGGAACTGCTTGACAAGCTGATTGCCATAAATCGTACATTCGAAAAGATCGGCCTGAAGCAACAAATAGCGGATGAATTCATTACGAACCGGATTCTTCAGGCCAGGAATTATTTGAATAGTCTGGCAGGTGTACTGGCTACAGGATATGTTAACCGACAAAACATACTGCTCGCAGCGAGGGAAATATTGTCGTCAATTGGAGAAGCACATTCTGCATTCAATTCTGTGAATATACTTACCAACAATTGTATAAATGCCTTATTTGTGGATTTGTGCGGCTTTAATGACTCCGATTACCTTACAATTGATGAAAGGATACACAGAGCATTTCAGAATATTGATTATTCGTCTGCAATACCTATTGTAACAGGCTATACAAAAGGTACAGAAGGCATTATGCGTGAATTCGACAGGGGTTACTCCGAGGTCACTTTCAGCAAAGTTGCTGTTGAAGTAAAGGCCGATGAAGCAGTCATCCATAAAGAATTCCATCTGTCTTCTGCCGATCCCAACATAGTTGGAATAGACAAATCGATCCCTGTCGGCTTTACTAATTTCAACGTAGCAGATCAATTGGCAGACGTAGGGATGGAAGCCATACATCCGAAAGCTTCAAAACCACTTGAGATGGCGAGAATCAATATCAGGATTAAAAATACATTCGAACCCGACCATCCGGGGACTCTGATCTCAAAGGATTATGTGGGAGAAAAATCGCGGGTCGAGATTATTTCCGGTACCGATAAAGTTACTGCTATCGAAATTCACGACCCTCTGATGGTAGGACAGGTAGGCTTCGACCGCAATATCATGCAGATCTTTGAACAATATAATGTGAGCTATATTTTAAAAGCCACTAATGCAAACAGTATCACTCAGGTAATTTGGGATGACGATCTGACTGATGCCCTTATCGATGATCTCAAAAAACGATATTATGAAGTGACCGTTAAACCGGTTTCTCTGGTTTGCACCCTGGGTACAAACATAGCTCAACCCGGAATTATTGCCAAAGCTACAGCAGCCCTGGCAAATAATAGTATTAACGTTGATGCCCTTTCTCAATCGCTTAAGCAGGTAAATATGCAATTTGTTATTGCACGCGATGACTATAAGAAAGCCATTATAGCGCTAAATGATGCGCTGTGCGTGAAACCGGGATGACTCCTGAGAAAAAGAATCCACCTACCTGAATTTATCATACCTTTGTAATTTAATAACTGAGGATGATAAAATTTATTGAAAATCTTGACAAGGAAGCGCTTGTCGGGAAGAATATCCAACTGAATTACAAAGAACTCTTATCCTCAATCCAATATTTTTCAGATATTCTGCCCGACATCCGGAAAAAAAGGATTGTGATTTTCTCTGAAAACCGTGCCGAATGGATCATGGCTTTATATGCCATATGGAAAAAGGAAGGCATTGTTGTTCCGGTGGATGTATTTCTTACAGCTGAAGATGTTGCATATATCATCAGCGATTGTACACCGGCTATAATTTTCTGTTCACGCGATAAAGAGGAAATTATTAAACAGGCCCTTGCCGGTTCCGGGAAAAAAGCTCAAATACTGGTTTTTGAGAATATTGAATACAATAAGAACAATTCCGAAACGCATAATTTTGAGATAAACGACAGCAATAAAACCGCTCTGATCCTTTATACATCCGGTACTACAGGAAATCCGAAAGGTGTGATGCTATCGTTTGAGAATATACTTACCAATCTTACGGCGGTGTGTCACGATGTGCCGATTTACACCTCTGCTGACCGGGTAATGATACTACTGCCTTTCCATCATATTTTGCCGCTTGTGGGTTCAATTATTGCCCCGTTGTACGTGGGAGGAACCATGGTACTTAATACTTCGCTTGCTGCTGAAGACCTTCTGGCTACACTTAAGCAGTTTAAGGTTACCATTATGATCGGAGTTCCGCGACTATATCAGCTGATCTACAAAGGACTTAAAGAAAAAATCAGCCACAGCATCGCAGCAAAAACCCTTGTAAAACTGGCCGGAACAGTGAATTCCCTGAAGTTTTCAAGAATTCTTTTTGGCTCGGTTCAAAGAAAATTCGGGGGACATGTAAAATACCTCGTTTGTGGCGGCGCTCCTATAGATCCTGAGATTGTGAGACTTTTCAGAACGCTCGGTTTTGAGATCCTTGAAGGTTATGGAATGACCGAAACGGCACCTATGATCACATTCACAAGGCCCGGAACCATTGTGCCCGGCGTGCCGGGACAATTACTTCCCGGTCTGCAGATCCGGTTCGAGGAAAATGAGATCGTCGTTTCAGGCAAGAACGTAATGCAGGGTTATTACAATAAACCGGTTGAAACGGCAGAAGTATTAAAGGATGGATGGCTTTATACAGGCGATCTTGGATTTCTCGATGAAAAAGGCTATTTGCATATAACGGGCCGCAAGAAAGAGATCATTGTTCTGCCTAATGGAAAAAATATAAATCCTGATGAAGTAGAAAGGATTATTCTGAAACAGTCAGGTTATGTAAAAGAGGCGGGAGTATTTATGAAAGATGGTATTCTGCAAGCCATCCTGGTGCCTGATTTCCGTAAGTTAAGCGAAGACAACATTTCGGATATCGAGGAACATTTCAGGTGGAAGATCATTGACCAGGTAAACCGAAAGGTGGCACCATATAAGAAAGTGTTCAGATTTCATATTGCTTCTTATGAGCTTCCTAAAACACGAATCGGAAAGTTAAAGCGTTATCTGCTTCCTGATCTTAGCGTACAAAAAGAACAAACCCTGAAAAATGAGCCAAAATCCAAGGAATATCAGGCAATAAAGAAATTTCTAGAGGATGAAACACAACAAACTGTGCATCCCGATGATCATCTCGAACTTGACCTGGCTTTGGATTCACTTGGCCGGGTCAGTCTTTCAGCGTTCATAGAAACAGCATTCGGAGTGGATATTCCTGAAAACAGTCTTTCGGATTTTCCGTCCGTCGCTAAGCTGGCTGAGCATCTGCATCTGAAAAAAACCAGGTTGAATTTTGACGGTATTAGCTGGTCGCAGATCCTTAAAGAAAAAGTACACATGAAATTGCCCAATTCATGGTTCACTCATAATTTGTTAAAGAATATGTTCCATGTCATATTTCGTACGTTTATGAGGCTTAAAGCTAAGGGACTTCATAATTTACCCCAGGAACCCTGTATTATTGCTCCGAACCATCAGAGCATTCTCGATGGGTTTCTCGTTGTGTCGTTTTTTAAGCGTAAGTTCATGAAGAAAACTTATGTGTATGCGAAGGAAAAGCACTTTCGTCACCCGATACTGAGGTTTCTTGCTAACCGGAACAATATTATTCTGGTAGATGTCAATAAAGATCTTAAGCTTTCGATCCAGAAACTTGCAGAAGTGCTGAAGAACGGAAAGAATCTGATGATATTCCCTGAAGGCACGCGCACCTTAACCGGCAGATTAGGCGAATTCAAACAAACTTTTGCTATCCTGAGCCAGGAACTTAAGGTTCCGGTTGTTCCTGTTGCGATAAAAGGTTCTTACGATATAATGCCTTCAGGTTCCAAATTTCCCCGATTGTTCAGATCGGTTGTGATTGAATTCCTTCCGCCTGTATATCCTGATAACCATTCCTATGAATCCCTAAAAAATGTTGTGTATCAGAAGCTCGAAAACAGGCTTGCGGATAAGGTTAAAATGGATTAATTTAGCCCGTATCTAATCACTAAACCAA
>DATAEX010000275.1:0-2625 GCA_036257765.1 Bacteroidales bacterium | reverse complement strand
CTGCCCTTTCTAAGCAACAAGCTGTGGGTTGAAAGCCTTCATGTCAATTACCTTGCAGGAGGAAGTGGTTTGCACTACTGGGAAGCCGGATATAGCATGGGTCAGATTTACATGATCGCAAATGTTGGTGTTTTTGCAGGCTTTAATAAGGATCAATTCCGTTCGTGGGGTGTGCAGGTGAGCTTTAATTTTTAGAATTTGTGAAAACATGCTCTCAACAATTGCGATTTCGCCCCGATGGGGGCAGATAAAATATTTCATCTGCCGAAATGTGATTAAAGAGTTCAATATAATAAATTAAGATTATATTTAAAATCTTCTTAATGCGGTCATGAGGCACTTGAATCGGTTTTGCATCTCTCTTGTTCTGACATTCTTTTGTGTATTTGCAAGTTTTTTTTCTCTGGCCGCACAAATTCCTGAACTGCGTTTCAAGCATCTGAATGTTGAACATGGTTTGTCACAAAGCACAGTGAGAGCTATATTTCAGGATAAAATGGGCTTCATGTGGTTTGGTACCGATATAGGAATCAATAAATACGATGGTACAGGATTTACGGTATATCGCTATAATGCAGCTGATCCAAAGGGAATTCCATCGAATTTTATTATTGAGATTCTTGAAGACAGTTATGGAATCTTCTGGATAGGAACCGGATATGCCGGTCTGAGTAAGTTTGACCGGGAGCAGGAAAGCTTTTATAATTACACCTATAATACGATCGATTCATCCAGTTTAAGTAATAATAGTATCAGAGCCATTTTTGAAGATTCAAAAAAAAATCTTTGGGTTGGCACTGCCGGCGGGGGAATAAATTTATATAACCGTACGGATGATTCTTTTATCCGTTTACTACACGATGAGGGTAGTACATCAGATATTGGGAGTAATTATATTTCAGGCATTGCCGAAGACAGCAAGGGCTTTTTATGGTTTGGCTCGCCTGAAGGCGTAATAACACGGTATAACCCTGATACAAAGGAAGGGAAAGTCTTCAACCTGTATGATAATATTACCGATGTGCAGACTACTACTTTCGGTCAACTTATTATTGATTCCGAAGACAATGTCTGGTTCTGTTCCGAAAACGGCCTTTACTTATATGATCAAAAAGACGGATCATTCAGTCATTATGTGAAAGGCCCGGGTAACAGGCATTTGAATGAAAATGCTGTAAGTGACATTCAGGAGCTTGGTAATGGAATATATCTGGTTGCAACAGATCACGGAGGTCTTAACATTTTCAACAAAAAAACAGGAACATTTTCTTATCATACTCATACGGAATATGACCCTTCATCAATCAGCAATGACCAGCTTTATAATATTTACCGTACTGATGACGGGATCATCTGGGTGGGAAATTTTAACGGGGGTGTAAATATTTATGATCCGGCTGCAAAAAAATTCAGTGCTTTTACTGACCTGCCGGTAGCTCCCGGATCATCATTCAATAAAGGTTCAGTGTTGTCACTCTTTGAGGACCATCATAAGAACATTTGGATAGGTTATGACGGACAGGGCATCGACATTTATAATCCGACAAATGGTAAAATAACTCATTTAACCGCTGAACCCGGGAAACGAAATTCGATTCTCAGCAACAGCATCGTTGAAATATTTCAATCCCGAAATGGCGATATGTGGTTAGGCACGTACCTGAAAGGACTATCGGTGATTGATCATAATACCGGAACGTTTAAGCACTTTCAGCATATAGCAGCAGACCCCAGGACAATTGGGGGCAACAATGTGTGGTCGATCCTTGAAGACCGGAATGGTAAAATCTGGCTCGGATTCCAGGGTAACGGACTTGACAGGTACGATCCTGAAACCAATACATTCACTCACTATAGATATGACCCCAATGATACAAACAGTTTAAGCAATAATGATGTTTACAAACTTTTTGAAGATCAGTCAGGAAATATCTGGATCAGCACCCGCAACGGTCTTTGTATGTATGTTAAAGAAAAAGATCATTTTATAAGATATATATCCGGTGAAGACCTTGTAAACGGAATTTATGGTAATTGCATGTATGATATTTACCAGGACAGTCAGGGAAATGTCTGGGTTGGTTCTGATCAGGCGCTAAATTTTTTTGATCCGGAAAGGAAGTCATTTGTCCATTTCCTTGAAGCAGATGGTTTAAGTGGAAATGCTGTTTTATCGATCACCGGGGATAACATGAATAACCTGTGGATTTCAACAAACAAAGGCTTAAGTCGTTTCAATACACAATTACGCAAGTTCAGGAATTACGACAGGGCTGATGGGCTTTTGAGCAATGAATTTAATTATGTTTCTGTAATAAAAAGTTCGGACGGGAAGATTTTTTTCGGAGGCAAAAGCGGCCTTAATTACTTTGACCCGCTTGATATCCTCGATAATCCAAGGATACCGCCTTTATATTTTACTTCCATCAAAATTTATAATGAAGAAATAGGACCCAATCAGGAAAATGGTGTGCTGACAAAACATGTTACATTCGCTGATAAAGTAATAATGTCTCCGGGGCAATCAGTTTTTTCAATCGGATTTGCAGCTCTTAATTACTCTAATCCTCAGAAAAATCAATATTCATACATGCTTGAGGGATTCGATGCGAATTGGCGGGATCT
>DATAEX010000261.1:0-4177 GCA_036257765.1 Bacteroidales bacterium | reverse complement strand
TTGTACACAAAAGGAACACTTTTCAATAACTCCCTGTCCGCGGACCGTAACATCCGGATTAAGCACCATCTGTCTGAGGTCATCTGTCATACCCGCTTTGTCCCTTAAATTGCCTCTGAGAGTGCCTGCATTAGTATAATTGAACCAGTTAAATCGTCTTACCTTGTAGGGACAGTTATTATTGCAGTAACGTGTTCCGAAGCACCGATTATAAATCATCTGGTTCAATCCTTCAGAACTATGATTTGTTGCTGCCACAGGACATACATTTTCACACGGGGCATTCTGACAATGCTGGCATAAAACAGGCTGAAAAACTACTTCCGGATCATCCACTGTTCCGGTATAGTATCTGTCTATTCGCAGCCAATGCATTTCATGTACCCGGTGTACCTCTTCTTTTCCGACAACAGGGACATTATTCTCTGCCTGACATGCAACAACACAATTTCCGCATCCTGTACATTTACTGAGATCAATAGCCATACCCCACTGATGGTGTGGATAGGTCCTTACAGGATACAGGCTTTTATTATGTTCAACGATATGAGCATGTACCTCATTACCCGCAGCTGGATTTTCTTTGAATTCACTCAGTCCGGCTTCCCTTACAAAAGCTCTTCCTTCCATGCTATGGTGCGTCTGAGTTTGTGCGAAATAAGCCACCCGGCCTGTTTTTTCAAGAGTATCTAACTTCCTTGTATATTTGATATTCTTATTTTCGGATATCAGAAATGGCCAAACATCAGTGCCAACGTCATTTCCTACTTTACCACAAACAGTCCGGCCATAACCAAGAGCAATTCCAATTGTACGATATGCTTGTCCGGCCTGAATAAGAACGGGCAGTTCAACGCCATTAATATTTATTATATCATTGTCTTGCAGATTATACTCTTTAGCTTGCGCAGGTGAAACCGCTGCATAGTTATCCCAGCATATACGGGTAATGGGATCGGGCATTTCCTGGAGCCATGGATTGTTGGATTGCCTTCCTTCACCAATAGCAATCGTTTCATACAAGACAATTTCAGTAATATCGTTATCATCACTCAGATCATCTTTTATTAGAGAATTTAAACCAACTGTGCCGGATCTTTGTGTCTTTCCAACTCTTTCATTCGTCACATTAATCGGTTCAAAAATTCCCTTCTGCAAAATCCTGTCAAAAAATGCGAGGGAGTCAGTCACTTCGGTTTGCCTTACCATAAGATTTTCAGCCCAGAATGCATTTATAAATTCATAAAACTGAATATCTGTGCCGGACCACTTCATTAGCGAATCAGCCATTTGACGTGTATCAAGTATCCTGTCGATAGCCGGCTGCATAAGACTAAAGTGGTTCTTTTTTGGTTCAGCATCACCCCAACTTTCAAGATAATGGCTATCGGGACATATGTATTGGACAAGTTTATTGGTTTCATCAGGGGAAGAGGAGAGCGATACTGTAAGTCCAACTTTTTTTATCCCTTCGGCAAAAGCATCCCGGTCATACCATGTATATGCAGGATTTACATTCCATATCAATAGTGCATCTACCGAACCTGCCTGCATCCTGTTTATAAGCATGCTCATATCATTGTCGATTGCAGCATGAGTTCTCAGGAATGAATCGAATAAAATTGTAGTTCCGATATTCCCCAATAAACGGTTTATCTCGTTTACAATCAGTTGAGTTCGTTGAATATTTGATCCTGAAATAACAAGTGATTTTCCGCGTGATGATAGAAGTCTTTTTGTGATTTCAGTAATGTCTACCGGGCTTGGAGGAACATCCACCTGATGCTTTTCAACAGTTGCCGCTATTTCCTTATAAATATTCAGAAGTATCGAATACTCCTGAGAAGGCTTTATCTGGATCCTTGTATCGGCATTACTGCCTGTAAGACTGAGGTTTGATTCAATCTGAATCAAGGAATTCATATCATGTTCAGGATCCCTATTTGAACAAAACTGCTTTGTATATTCAATCGGTGAAAGCCAGGTTCCGAGAAAATCGGCTCCAAAGTTCACAATTGTTTCAGCTCTGTCAAAACGATAATCAGGTATGACCTGTTTTCCAAAGCTTATATTATTAGCTTCCAGGATCGCAGAATAAGAGATTGCATCATATTGCACCCACTGTGCACCTTCAAATTTTTTCAGAAATCCGGAAATAACTGATTCAGTAGAAGGACTGAAAACAGTAGGAGTCAGAAGAACGATTGTGCCTCTTCCGGAACTAATTTTATTAAGTTTTTCAACAATTTCATTGTCAATAGATTCCCAATCGGTAGCAATTCCATCCTTCATCGGGCCATGAAACCTTCCTCCATCATAAAGTTCCAGTACTGAAGCCTGAACTCGCGCACTGGTTCCACCCCGTGTAATACCCGATTGCGGATTCCCTTCAATTTTAATCGGCCTGCCATCCCTATTTTTGACTATTATACTGCAATAATCGCTTCCGTTAATATAGCTGGATGCATAAAATAACGCTTCGCCGGGTACTATCTCTTCCGGAGCTATAACATAAGGCACTGCTCTGCTTATTTTTGACTCACAGGCTGATAATGCCGAGACTGCAAAACTGAATCCGCATAATTTCAGAAAGTCTCTCCTGGAGGCTGATAGGTCATGACTGTGATTCCCTAAGAGATCAATGAACGAATTTTCCGGAACTGTCCTCTTTTTGAGGTCATCGGCTTTTTTCTCACGCTTTCCTGACTCAATATCTTTCCAGTATTTCTTCATTCCAGAGGAATTATATTGATTATTTGAATATTAATAATGGCATTTCCCGCAATCTTTTCCACCGATACCGCTAACTAAAACACTATCGATCTTTCCCTCATGAAATAATCTCACATGTTCCGGATAGTATTTCTTATAGTATTCGTTTGAGAGGTTTACTTTTCTTGTCTCATGGCAATTAATACACCATCCCATTGATAGATCCGGAACCTGAGAAAGCCTGTCCATGCTTTTCACATCACCATGACAGACTTCACAGTCTATTTCTCCGGCACTTACATGTTGCGCATGGCTGAAATAAACATAATCCGGCAGTTTATACAATCTTACCCATTTTACAGCTCTTTTTGTCTCCAACCCTTCTATTATCTTGGCGATTTCAGTACCACCTGACCGCGTTCCGTTCCTGACTAAAAAATGGCAATTGTTACAAATGCTTCCGGCAGGGATTCCTGCAGTTTTGCTGGTTTCAGCCGTATAATGGCAATAAAGACAGTCTGTTTTGTTCTGTCCTGCATGTACTGCATGAGAGAATTTTATAGGCTGGTCGGGAGAAAAACCAGGTGAGCGACCAAAAGCAATCGCATTTACTACCAGGATCCAGGTTATATAAACACCCGTCACAGTTAGTATCAGCAGGTTGAGACTCCTGTACTTAAAAATTTTCTTGATAACAAGATCTGTGAGAGAAACGAGGAATAAAACAAAAGCCAAAATGAGTAATAAGAGATTTGTAATAACCGGTTTATGTTGTTTCATTCCGATAGTCACAAATTTGTCCATGAATGCTTTAATCAGCGTTATGTCCTCGGCTGAAAGATTAAAATCCTTATGGACAAGTTGCATTTTTTGTCCAAGAGGATTGAGAAGAACTTTACTTAAATCCTCTGCACTTTTATCAACGTATTTTTTCGATATTTCAAAGGCATCAGGATTCCAGTTTAAAGTATCGGATACCGTTGTATTATGACATATAACACAGTTAATTGATTTATCTCCCAAATATGCCAGACCATAGAAGAGCCTCTCACCACGGATCAATTCTTCTTCAGTAAAATCGGTCCTGTTGTAAATAACTGAATCGGGCATTGGCTTGCCTGCAGTGTCCTTTGTTATAGATTTGAGAGTATCCGTTACTTGCAGTTGTGCAGTGCCGGATTCCTGACTCTTTCCGGTATCGGTTACCTGAAGCTTTCCCGTATCTGTTGTAGAAACTTTGATTGTATCTTCTGCTGTGAATATTCCGGAGTGCCCATGAACAAAAGCGGGGGGAAGAAAAATTAATAAGAGTGAAATTTTAATTATTTCTGCAGAAAAATACTTACACATACAATTTAAGTTAGTATTTAGTGTGCTATCGATCAGAATTAAACCATGTTTTCTCACTGAATTTCATATAATTCAAAAATATAAAAAGGATTAATATAATCGTATTTCTGCAGAT
>DATAEX010000259.1:0-4231 GCA_036257765.1 Bacteroidales bacterium | reverse complement strand
CTGGCTATTACAGCGTCGGCTTTTTACGGACATCCTTCCGGAAGCCTTAAGCTTGTCGGTATTACCGGAACCAATGGAAAAACTACCACCATAACATTGCTTCATCGTCTTTTTACCCAACTGGGATATAAAACCGGTTGTTTTACCACAATCAGAAATTATATCGGAGATCAAATAATAGATGCCACCCATACAACTCCGGATCCAATACAACTCAACAGGCTTATGAAAGATATGGTTGATTCGGGTTGTTCATATGCTTTTATGGAAGTGAGCTCACATGCACTTGTGCAGCAGAGGGTTGCCGGTTTAATATTTGCAGGCGGAATATTCTCCAATATTACCCATGATCATCTCGATTATCATAAGACTTTTGATGAATATATAAAGGCTAAAAAGCTGTTCTTCGATAACATGCCCGCAGGAAGTTTTTCCCTTATCAATGCTGATGATAAAAACGGCAGAGTGATGGTTCAAAATACACGGTCATCTGTAAGCTACTACGGAATACGATCAATGGCCGATTTCAAGGCAAAGATCATTGAAAGTCATTTTAACGGAACTCTTTTAAACATCGATAATACAGAAATCTGGACAAAGTTCCTTGGAGAATTTAATGCATATAACCTTCTTGCAGTTTATGCCTGTGCACGATTGTTAGGGCAAAGCAAAGAGGACGTTTTGACATTGCTCAGCGGAATGGAAACTGTTGAGGGACGTTTTCAATACCTGAGGTCGGATAAGGGAGTAACCGCAGTTATAGATTATGCGCATACACCGGATGCAATTGTTAATGTTCTGAGAACAATCGGCCAGATCAGGAAAAAGGATGAACAGGTGATCACTGTTGTAGGAGCAGGTGGAAACCGTGATAAGTCAAAACGACCTGTAATGGCGCGTGTTGCGGCCGAGATGAGCGATAAAGTCATTCTCACTTCCGACAATCCCCGGAACGAAGATCCGCTCGATATACTTAACGATATGAAAGCCGGGCTTAGTGAAGAGCAGTTAAAGAAAACAATTATTCAACCCGATCGTCGTGAGGCTATTAAAATGGCCATTATGATCGCGCAAAAAGGAGATATTATCCTCATTGCAGGCAAAGGTCATGAAACATACCAGGAGATCAGGGGAGTCAAACATCATTTCAGCGATTTTGAGGTTGTGGGATCTATATTCGGAACATCAAAACATTCGTAAACACCATGCTGTATTATCTGTTTGAATACCTCGAAAAATTAGACGTACCTGGTGCCGGACTTTTCAATTACATCTCCTTCCGGTCGGCAATGGCCATTATTACTTCGCTGATTGTTTCAACCATCTATGGCAAAGTCATAATCCGCAAATTACAGAAAGCTCAAATCGGCGAGTCAATCCGTGACCTGGGACTGCAGGGACAGATGCAGAAAAAGGGAACACCCACAATGGGCGGATTGATCATCCTTCTGTCGATTGTAGTTCCGGTTTTATTGTTCGCAAATCTCCAGAATATTTACATTTTGCTGATGATGTTCATTACGGTTTGGCTGGGAACGATAGGTTTTGTTGACGACTACATCAAGGTATTCAAAAAGAACAAACAGGGTTTAAGAGGAACTTTCAAAGTAATTGCACAGATTATTGCCGGAATAGTTGTAGGACTTACGCTGCATTTCAGCGATGATATTGTAGCAAGGGAAAAAGTATTCGATACACATGGGGTTCCTATAACACGGGTAGAAAAGGGCGAAGAAAATGAAAAACCGGTAATCAGTTATGTGACGCGAGAAGTAAAAACGACCAAAGTAAACGTTCCGTTTTTTAAGAATAATGAATTTGATTATGCCATGCTGATCTTTTTTCTGGGTGATAAGGCACAGAAATATGCATGGATTGTGGTGATTATTGCTGTAATCTTCATCATCACACTGGTCTCGAACGGCGCAAATCTCACCGACGGTCTCGACGGACTGGCAGCGGGAAGCTCCGCTATAATAGGAGGCACACTTGGCTTGCTCGCTTATGTTTCAGGTAACGCTATAATGGCAGATTACCTAAATATCATGTATCTGCCAAGCACAGGAGAGCTTGTAGTATACATAGCCGCATTTATTGGTGCGCTTGTAGGTTTTCTTTGGTACAACTCATACCCTGCACAGGTTTTCATGGGCGATACCGGAAGCCTGGCTATAGGCGGAATCATTGCGGTTTTTGCCATTTTAATCCGGAAAGAACTTCTTATACCGGTACTTTGCGGTGTTTTCATCGCCGAAAGTGTTTCAGTCGTTATACAGGTATCATGGTTTAAATATACGCGTCTTCGTTTTGGCGAGGGAAGACGTATATTACGAATGGCACCTCTTCATCATCACTTTCAGAAATTGAATTATCCCGAACCTAAAATTGTAACAAGGTTCTGGATCATTGGCATTTTACTCGCCATAATAACAGTAGTCACTCTTAAAATCCGATAGGTATGGATCGAAGAATTGTAGTGCTTGGAGCAGGAGAAAGCGGAACCGGAGCAGCGGTTCTGGCAAAGAAGCAGGGATTCGAAGTCTTTGTTTCTGATTCCGGCAAAATAAAGGACTCTTATAAAGAAATCCTGTATAATTATGAAATCGAATGGGAGGAAGGAAAGCATACCGAAAGACATATCCTGAACGCCGATGAGGTGATCAAAAGCCCGGGGATTTCGGAAAAATCTGATATTGTGATTGCCCTGCGAAAAAAAGGCATTAAGATGATCTCGGAAATTGAATTTGCCGGCCGGTATACACAGGCAAAGAAGATCTGTATTACGGGAAGTAATGGTAAAACCACTACCACAACCCTTATTCATCATATGTTAAGAAAGGCCGGTATGAATGCAGGGCTTGCAGGCAATGTCGGAAAAAGTTTTGCCATGCAGGTCGCTACCGAGAATTATGACTATTATGTAATTGAATTAAGCAGTTTCCAGCTTGACGGGATGTTTGAATTCAAAGCGGATATTGCAATCCTTTTAAATATTACCCCGGATCATCTCGACCGGTATGATTATAACCTGCAGAATTATGTCGATTCTAAGTTCAGAATAAGCCGTAATCTTTCGGAGGATGACTTCTTTGTATATTGTTCCGATGATGAAATTACGATCCGTGAGCTTGAACGCATAGTAACCAAAGCGAAACAGCTTGGTTTCACTCTCAAGGAAAACCGGCAGCAGGGTGCCTATATCGAAGGCGATACAATGAAAATTGAAGTTGAAGACGATGTATTCGAGATGTCGCTTGGAGACCTTGCGTTGAAAGGAAAACATAACACATATAATTCGATGGCTGCCGGAATAGCGGGCAGTGTGCTCAAAATCCGGAAACCTGTCATCCGTGAAAGCCTGATGGATTTTGCAGGCGTTGAGCACAGACTTGAGCATTTCATTAAAGTGCATGGAATTGAGTTCATCAACGATTCAAAGGCCACTAATGTGAATTCCACATGGTATGCACTCGAAAGCATGACCACACCTGTCGTATGGATAGCAGGCGGAACGGACAAAGGAAATGATTATTCCGAGCTGATGGAGCTTGTTAAGCTTAAAGTGAAAGCCCTTATATGCCTGGGAGTGGACAATACCAAGCTCCACAAGGCTTTTGACGGAGTAATCCCCGAGATTACAGATACAGCATCTATGAAGGATGCTGTGCAGGCTGCTTACAAGTTGGGTAAAACCGGCGATACAGTATTGCTGTCACCATGCTGTGCAAGTTTCGACCTGTTTGAAAATTATGAGGACAGGGGAAGACAGTTTAAGAAGTATGTGAGAGAATTATGAATTAGGAATTAGGAATTATAGAAATTAATAAATCAACAAATCAACTATGCCTTTGGGGCTAAAAAAATATTTTAAAGGCGATTCTGTGATCTGGGCGGTGATCATACTGTTATCGGTGTTTTCACTCCTGGCAGTGTACAGTTCTACGGGCTCGCTGGCATACCGGTTCCAGGGTGGCAACACAAGCTACTATATTCTTAAGCATGCCACAATCCTCATTATGGGCCTTGTAATTACCTATGTAACACATCTCATTCCTTATAAATATTTTTCGCGTATATCACAAATGCTGCTCTATTTGGCCATACCTCTGCTTCTGATCACACTGATCTACGGTGTTACTAAAAATCAGGCTGCACGCTGGCTGGCTGTACCCGGTCTGAGTCTTACATTCCAGACTTCAGATATTGCAAAACTTGCAATTGTGATGTACAC
>DATAEX010000215.1:0-3425 GCA_036257765.1 Bacteroidales bacterium | reverse complement strand
CTGTATCCGTTGACCGGCCCTCACCGGACGTCTGTGCATAAAAAGCAAGATATTCATCCCACGAAACTTCTATCTCAGCCATAAAAAATGAGTCGACCTTTACTTTTGCAAGTGGTCCCTCATCAGCATCCCTTAAAGGCTCATTATCAGGAGAGCCCATGGTAAATTCACCACCGGGAATGGCAATCATATCAAATGAAACTGTAGACCTTGGAATAAATTCAGTAAAATTTGTAAAGTCAATTACAATTGCAGGTTCTTTATATATTACCTTATTTTTATCAATTGCTTCAGCAAACCCCGTATTATCGCCATGTACATAACCTTCGATGTAATGCCCGGCATTGAGGTGACAATTTATGCACTGAAGATCGGGTTGCTTTTCTCTGAAATTGGTATAATAAATATGTGCATCCGATCCTTCCCGGGTTAATTCGGGTGGAAAAAGGTTCTTGTGACAAGCAATACAGGATGATTCATAAACATGTTTACGGGCATGTTCAACCTGGCTCTTTTCTTCCCAATTGAATTCAACAGAATCCTTAGTCCATTTACCCCAAATGTCGCGTGCACCGGTCTTCACTTTTTCAATCAGATATCCTTCTCCGTGGGGCGGTAAATGACAGTCAACGCAGTTTGTCCTGATACCGGATTCTGTAACATAATGAACCGACTGTTTCCACGATGCAGTAGCATGCGGATGAATGTGACATGATTCACAATAATCATTTTCTGAAGTACGGCTTACCATTACTGAGCCTGCGGAAAAAATCAGAAATCCTGCTATAATGCCCGGAATGAACCATATCCATTTCTTCTTCATACTGATGCAATGTGATGTTGAAGATAGGAAAAAAAAGAAACGGCGATACCCTGTTATCCGATTTTTGCGCTTTCGGCTTGTATATTCCTGTCTGCCTTTTTAATAAGTCCCTGAAGAACAGTGCCCGGTCCTACTTCATAAAATACCGAAGCGCCATCGGCAAGCATATTTTTCACAGTTTGTGTCCATTTTACAGGGGCTGTCAGCTGTTTCTTCAGATTCTCCCTGATCACAGAAGGATCAGTCGATGCTTTTGCGGTTACATTCTGGTATACCGGACAACGGGGTTTTACTACTTCAGCAGCATCAATGGCCTTTTCAAGATCGATACGGGCAGGTTCCATAATGGGTGAATGGAAGGCTCCGCCAACAGAAAGTTTAAGTGCTCTTTTTGCACCTGCTGCTGTAAGTTGTGTTATTGCCTGGTCAATTCCTTCTATGGAGCCTGAAATTACTATTTGTCCCGGACTGTTATAATTCGCAGGTACCACTATAGCATCAATGCCATTGCAAACTTTTTCAACAACCTCATCATCCAGTCCTATTATAGCAGCCATGGTGGAAGGCTGTAATTCGCACGCTTTCTGCATAGCCTGAGCACGTTGAGAAACCAGTTTCAGTCCGTTTTCAAACGAAAGAGCTCCTGCAGCAACAAGTGCTGAAAACTCACCGAGCGAATGGCCTGCGGTCATATCGGGTTGGAAACCCTCTCCGAGCATACGGGCAAGGATCACGGAATGCAGAAATATCGAAGGCTGGGTTACTTTTGTTTGTCTGAGGTCTTCATCGGTACCGGCAAACATGAGGTCGGTGATCCGGAAACCAAGTATATCATTTGCTTTTTCAAAAAGTTCTTTTGCCTGGGGGAAGCTTTCATACAGCTCTCTGCCCATGCCGGTAAATTGTGCACCCTGTCCGGGAAATACGTATGCTTTCATGTTAATAAATTAAAAATTGGCACAAAAATAGTTACTCCATAACGAAAAGCAAATTTTATATCTGCTTGTTGTCTGTATCCCGGTCTGCCCACCTGAAACAATCAGAAACAATCTGAAACTTCTCTTAAAATCTCCCCATCGCCAACATAACCAGCGAGCAGTCGTGGACAATCTTAACATCATAACTTTCAAGAAGTTCGGCGAATTCGGGACTTTCTGTACCCGGGTTAAAGATCACTCTTTTGGGCCTTAGTGATATCACATAATCGATGATTTCACCCTGATGATAGGGCGCAACATAAATCAGGACAGAATGGACAGCCGGTATGGGTGGCTGTTCAGTTAAAATGGGAATTTCACCGATCATTCCCTTCTTTTTGCCAATAGCAACCACATTATAATTGTGCTTAACCAGCCTTGTTACTGCTTTATACGAATACCGTTCGGGATTGGCACTCGCACCCAGGACTACCATTGTGCTCATACCCGTTTTTCAATCATTGCAACGGCGTAAGCTGAAATTCCTAGTTCTTCACCTACAAATCCAAGTTTTTCAGTTGTTGTCGCCTTTACGGAAATAAAAACCGGATCAGTATTCATAATTCCTGCAAGACGGACGATCATTTCAGGGATATAATCCTTAATTTTCGGTCTTTGCAGGCAAATAGTGCTATCGATGTTCACTACTGCATAACCATTTTCATCCAGCAGGCTGATCGTTTTTTGCAGAAGAATCAGGCTGCTGATGTCTTTGTAAGTTTCCGAATTATCAGGGAAATGTATACCGATATCTCTCAATGCGGCAGCGCCCAGCAGAGCATCGCAGATAGCATGAATTAGCACATCTCCGTCGGAATGGGCAATTGATCCTTTTTCATGCGGGATTTCCACCCCTCCGAGAATCAGTTTATGGCCATGTGCAAGCTGATGCACATCATATCCGAAACCAATCCGGAAAGGAGTTACCGGCATAAATTATTTATTAAACAGGAAACCTATAGTAAAACGCATTGTATTGGCAAGCGGGTTGTTTCGGCCGGAGGTTGAAACCAGGTAGGAATAATCAATAAAGAATACGTTCAGTCTTAACCCGATTCCAAGAGCAAAATATTTGCGGTTTCCTTTCATCTCATTTTCATGGAAATATCCTCCGCGGATGGCAAACTGTTCCCTGTACCAGTATTCAAGACCAACAGATAACATGATCTCTTTCATTTCTTCATCAAAACCTCCCGGTGCATCATAAAACGATTGGATCCAGCTTTGCGGTAATGAACTTGGGATTTGCTTGCCGGCAATAAGAACCGTATCATCGTAGAGGGGGAGAGTCGGCACCATAAGTTTGCTTACCTCAACAGATGCGGAAATCGAGTTGTATTCATCCAGAGCAAGCGATTGCCTTATACCGAGGCGAAGCGTGGCGGGAATGAAGTATTTTTCTGATCCGTCAGAGTATGAAATCTTGGTTCCAAGGTTTAAAAAACTGATTCCCCAGGCAAACTCACCAGGTAATGAACCGATATCCAGCGGTCGCTGATAGTAAAAACCAAGGTCGGCGGCAAATGAATTGCCGGGGTTATAGCTCTGTCCCTGGAAACTACGTCCGCCGTTAATATCAGAATGTATGTATTTTAACGCCAGAGCTCCTGAGAAATTTTTTGCCA
>DATAEX010000199.1:0-3537 GCA_036257765.1 Bacteroidales bacterium | reverse complement strand
AATGCGCACAGAGAGCCGATACTATTTTGCAGGTATACGTAAATATGTAATTCCTTACGCTGCACTGGAGCTATATTACATCCGGCACAGGCAAACTATGTTTAACAATAATTTTCAACCCGAACACGAGGAGTTATCCATATATTATAATCGCGCAGATTTTCTGAGAACAAAATCCGGCTTCAACATGAAGACCGGCATGATTTTCAGGATGGGTCCTGTAATGGCTTTTGAAATTTACGGAGGAATAGGTACGCGCTTGCGTTATAACCGGTACACCAATGTCGATATCAATCAACTGGAACAAGGACCAGGCTGGTTTGACGACTGGAATTACTATTATTATGAGGGAACGAGATGGAATTTCAATTTAACAGCCGGTGCCAAACTGAGCTTCATTTTTTAGACTACATCCTTCTTTGATTTGTGATAATACAAGGCAAGCAGCAGACATCCTGCAGAAAACAATAATAAATATAATGCGTATTGAATTACCTGTGATAAATCTGCATTGCGTACAAGGATATCATAAAAGCCATGTAAACCCCAGTTCATGGGAGAAATAACACTTAATTCCCTCATAAATGAAGGCATAATAAAAACAGGAACCCAGATTCCGCCAATAGCTGCCAGGATCACCACAGAGATTGATGCAAATATTGCGGCCTGCTGATGGGTGCGGGAAATAGTTCCGACTACCACGCCATAACCAACAGCGGCAAGCGATGCAGCAATCGCAATTATTGATAGTCCGTACAACCTTCCCTCAATATCAAGGGCAGGCAAACCCAAAACAGGAAAAAGATATACACCCATAATCATGATCAGGGTGAATTGCAGAAAACATACAATAAGATAAACGATCACTTTGCTGATCAGAATCGATGCATAAGAACAAGGCATTGTAAGAAGACGGGCCAGGCTGCTGTCTTCGCGTTCTTTGATCATTGCGCTGGCAAAGGGAATGACGATAAAAAACATAGCAAAAAGGGTCCACGCAGGAACATTATGCTGAACAGCATTTGGAACAATTGTCCTGTTGTTGCGGGCAACGTACTCTTCACGATAATGCACTATTTCCTCTCTTATTGTATTAAGATTCGGAAGGCTCACCATCATCCTTCTGTTAATTTCCCTCGTGAGTTCATTGAAAACAATACGTGATTCAATTTTTGCTGAGAATTCGCGTATCGATCCCTGGAGAGTTGATCGTAATGAGTTCTTGGTTGCAGGATCAATATAAAGCATGATGATTATTGAATCATTCGCAGAGCTGAGGGTGGTATCGCCTGAAAATATTCTTAATACATTCTTTTTAACCCGTTCCCGTATAAGTTGTGTCGCATTCGTCGGTACAACTATACCTATCTGAAATTTACCGGAAGCAACCGCTTCTCTGACATGATCTTCAGAAGGAATTTTAGCATTGATCTGCCGATGGATACTGAAAAATGAAGAATTCTCCAATTCCTGCTCAATAGCGTTACCCAGAGAATCCGGATCATTATTTAGCAAAATGAGATTGATACCGCTTTCATTAATGGCTTTAAACGTGTTATTCTGTAAGCTGGTCATAATCAGAACCAGCGCCATTGGCATAATAAAAAGCATGGCAAGCCCGCCTCTGTCCCTTATCAGAACAAGCAGATCCTTATAGGCAAGTTTTTGTAATATTCTCATACTTTAGTCTCTAAGCTCCCTGCCTGTGAGCTGTAAAAAAATATCTTCAAGTTTTGAACCTGCATTATGTTCTTTACTTATTTCATTGAGTGTACCCCTTGTAATAATGATACCCTCGTCGATTATTGCAAGATAGGAACAAAGATTTTCAGCCTCTTCAAGATAATGCGATGTGTAAACGATTGTGGTTCCTTTCCGGTTAATTTCAAAAAGGTTTTCGATAATTACATTCTTTGAGTGCACATCAACCCCTACAGTGGGTTCGTCAAGAAATAATATCTTTGGATTATGAATTATTCCGGCTATCAGATTCAACCGCCTTTTCATACCTCCGGAGTACTTTCTTACCTGTTGATTTCGGCTTTTCTCAAGTCCGAAGATCTTTAACAAATTGTTAATCCGGCTCTTAAGATCAGCACCTTTCAATCCGCAGATTCCACCGTAAATAAGAAGATTCTCCCAGGCAGTAAGTGTAGGATACAAGGCTATTTCCTGCGGAACCACCCCGATTATTTTTTTAATTGCTGGCTGCGCATGTTTCAGGGAATAACCACCGATAGTTATGTTACCACTGGTTGGAGCAAGTAAACCACATAATATCCGGATCATAGTTGTTTTACCAGCGCCGTTAGGACCAAGCAACCCAAATATCCTGCCTTCAGGAACGTCGAGGCTAACATTGTTAATAGCCGCCCTGCTATTACCTTTATACCACTTGGTGAGATTTTCTATTTGTATAACAGGCGGATTCTTCATTTGATATTTATGTTCCTGAGTTGAACAAACACATGTTCTTCTTTATCGGCTATATTATTTAACATGTCAGCAAGAGAATCATAGGATGTCAATCCTTTATCCCTGTTTTTGAAGCATCGGGCGGCAAGCACCGCAAATTCACGCCATAAATCTCCTACAGCAGTCATTTCAGCGCTCACATTGTTGAGCCATGGTTTTCCGAGTATTTCTGCACTTTCCTGTAAGAAAGCTGCATAGATAAACCGGAAGCCTGCACCGCCGGTACCAATTTCTTCGAGCATCCGGACTACCTGGCCAAGGTTATGCGCCGCCTGTTTTTCGCCATATTTCTGAGGCCACATGCGAATTCTTTTGCCAAGATAGCGGATACCTTTAATGCCAAACATTGGAATAGGAATGGTGAGCATATCCTTCGCAGTTTTCTTTATGCCCTGTATTATGGCAGATTTTATATCCACCTGACCGGGAACATTTGTGATATGGTACATTCTGCCGTTGGGAGGATAAGTGCCTTTGGCAAAGCGTACAGTCTTTAATTCCTCAACGGTAAGTGTTTCAGTATTCTCCATTATTGGATCGCTGATCAGGTAGGTTCCGTTCTCCCTGCCAAAAGCTGTAAGATTATGAGCATTGAAATGAAACCTGTACTCTTTCGGGAAATAAGGCAATTGGTAGACACCTACAAGCATTCCAACGGGAATGCCCTTTTCGAGTAAACGGTTTAATTCCTTCATTGCGTTATCAGGGTCACTGAATTTATATCGTTTTACCTGAATGCCAAGCCTGCGGGTGACACGCTTAAATATCCAACCCGGCAGCACCCTGAATGATGTAACAGGCATGCCGTGAAGCTTGATAAAAGGCATATGAGAAAAGAAATACCCCGAACCGATCCCGAATATCATCGGCTCGCTAAGATGAATTCCATAAAAGCTTAGCAGGTTGGCTGTAACGCCATTTTCGCAATGCGCTGACTGACGGTGCTGAAAATCAATCTTCATGTTTAAGTTCAATCTCCCTGATTTTTTTATTATCTGTGAGCTCCGCAGAGGTCATATTAAAAGCCTGAGCATATTTTTCAAGGTATTCAGGACGCAGTTT
>DATAEX010000185.1:0-10285 GCA_036257765.1 Bacteroidales bacterium | reverse complement strand
TGGGTATTGCAGTTTTTCGGTATCGCTATATTAATATTCCTTGCAATCATTTTCCGGTCGGGACCTTCCGGAGAACAAGAGTGGATGAAACCTCACTGGTGGGGTATACTGGGACTGATCGGCTGGGCATACCTCGTTTGTGCTACACTGTTCCTCATTGCAATAAAACAGGGGTGGCTGATTCCTGCGTTCTGGCTTGCATTATACATGTTGAATTTACTTGAATTTCATGAAGCGGGTGATTTTTTACCAAAGCATCTGCTTATGATAAGCGCATCAAATCATGCCCTGGTTATGAGTGGGGTATTGTGCACACAGATTTATCTTACTTTCCGTGACCGCAAGTCTGAATACCTGTTCCCTATATTGCTTTTCCTGCCTGCGGCAATCCTGTTTATTTTCGGATTTGCTGTGAGGCCTTATTGGGGAATTTCGAAGATCATGGCCACACCGTCTTGGACCGCCATATGCGCAGGCATAAGCTTTGTGTGCTTTGCGATTATTTATATCATAACTGATATAATGAAGAAGACTGAATGGGCTTCTGTAATTATGCCTGCTGGTCGAAGTACGCTGACCTGTTATTTGCTACCAGGCCTTGTATACCCCTTTCTATGGCCTTTACAGGAACAATTGCCTGAGTTATTTCTCAGTGGATTAGCAGGTTTGATCAAATCGCTGTTATTTGCGTTATTGATCATCGTTTTGACCGGTTTACTTGAGAAGATTAATATCAGGCTAAGGATTTGATATTTTTTCATTTATTTCGCAGTACGAAAATTCATGCTCATGAAAAACTACAGGCTAGTAAATATTGTTACCGGCTGGATCACCTTTGTAATTGCAGCTTTTGTTTATTTATCGACAATTGAGCCAACTGCCAGTTTCTGGGATTGCGGTGAATTCATTTCCTCCGCATTTAAGCTCGAAGTAGGACATCCTCCCGGAGCGCCGTTCTTCATGATCATGGGAAGATTTTTTACCTTGTTTGCAGGTGATGATCTAACCAGCGTTGCCAGGATGGTAAATGGTATGTCGGCGTTATTCAGCGCGGCGACTATCCTTTTCCTATTCTGGACTATCACTCATCTTGCAAAGAGGATAATCGCCAATGGAAATGAAATGACAACCGGAAATATGATAGCTATTATTGGCAGCGGTCTTGTCGGTTCTCTTGCTTATACCTTTTCAGATACTTTCTGGTTCTCAGCAGTTGAGGGCGAAGTATATGCAAGCTCATCACTTTTCACCGCACTGGTCTTCTGGGCAATACTTAAATGGGAAAATGTGGCCGACGAGCCTCATTCGAACCGCTGGCTTATTTTTATTGCTTATCTGATGGGGCTGTCTATCGGAGTGCACCTTCTCAATTTGCTTGCTATTCCGGCTATAGTGCTCGTTTATTATTACAGAAAATATCCTGTAACAGGGTTTGGAGTTTTTAAAGCACTGGTGGTATCGGCCCTCATCCTGGGAGGTATAATGTATATTATAATTCCCGGGGCTGTTCGACTTGCCGCGTTTTTTGAACTTCTGTTTGTCAATGCCTTTGGCCTGCCATACAATTCAGGCGTATTGTTCTATGCCTTGATGCTGTTAGGACTTATTATATACGGCCTGTATATAACCATGAAAAATAAAAAGGTGATACTGAATACAGTGATTCTTGTAATTACTGTAATCCTTATCGGTTATTCGTCGTATGCCATGCTGGTTATCCGTTCGAATGCCGATACACCAATGGATCAGAACGATCCCGAAGATCTGTTCTCGCTACTGTATTATCTGAACAGGGAACAATATGGCGATCGACCTTTGATCCATGGACAATATTTTAACGCCCCCATTTTATCTTCAAAAGAAGGAAAACCTTCATATTTTAAGAAAGACGGAAAGTACGAGAAAAATTACTGGAGAATAAAATACGTTTATGATAAGCGCTTCACCACGCTATTCCCCAGGATGTGGAGTAGTGACAATGATGGTGGCCATATAGATGCCTATATCCAATGGGCCAGGCTAAGGGAAAGTGATTTATATATGCCTCAGCTTGATCAGGAAGGAAAACCATTGAGAAATAATGAAGGAAAGATAATTTATGATCGCTCCAAATCTAAAAAAAGTCCGGGTTTTGGAGACAATCTTACTTTCTTCTGGCGTTACCAGATCGTGCATATGTATTTCAGGTACTTCATGTGGAATTTTTCAGGCCGTCAGAATGATGTCCAGGCAAATTTCAAGACAGAAATCAACAAGGGAAACTGGATTTCAGGAATACCATTTATAGATGGCGCACGATTGGGCAATCAGGATAGTCTGCCAGATTCAATGAAAAGCAATAAGGCACGTAACAGGTATTATATGCTTCCATTGTTGCTTGGAATTATAGGAATGATCTATCAGTATAAAAAACACAGGAATGATTTCTGGATAACCATGACCCTGTTTATAATGACCGGAATTGCCGTTGTAATTTATCTTAACCAGAATCCATTGCAACCCCGTGAGCGGGATTATGCTTATGCCGCTTCGTTTTACGCATTCGCTATCTGGATCGGATTCGGTGTCTTGTATTTATATCAGTGGTTCAGGAAATTAACACCTGCTGCTCCGGGCGCTGTTCTGGCTACGGCATTATCATTGCTTGCTGTTCCTTATATTATGGCAAATCAAAACTGGGACGATCATAACAGATCAGGAAGATATGCAGCACGGGATTTTGCTTACAATTACCTGAACTCGTGTGCGGAAAATGCAATCATTTTTACCAACGGCGATAACGATACATTCCCATTGTGGTATGCACAGGAAGTTGAAGGCATCCGCACCGATGTGAGGGTAATGAACCTGAGTTACCTGTCGGCCGACTGGTATATTGAACAAATGCACCGTAAGGCTTATGAATCCGATCCTGTTCCTTTTTCACTTACGCCGGATAAATACCGTTCAGGTAAGAGAGATGTAGTTTATGTAGTTGACCGGATCAAAGATTACAGTAATCTTCGCGAGGTAATGTCATTTGTTGCGAGCGATGATCCAAGAACCAAGCAACTTCCCGATGTTCAGCAGAATATCGATTATATTCCTACCCGAAAATTCTATATACCTGTTGATACAGCCAAAGTATTGCGAAACGGAACCGTTGCACGCGGAAAAGAAGATGAAGTGTTACCCCAGGTAGCCTGGGAACTTGAACCCGGCAGAAGCTATCTTACTAAAAATCATCTGATGATCCTCGATCTGCTGGCGACTAATAACTGGGAACGACCTATATATTATGCTATAACGGTTTCGGAAGATAACTATCTGAACCTCGGAAGCTATTTCCAAATGGAAGGGCTTGCATACCGGGTCGTACCTTATACTTCGGAAGGTGATATGTTCAGCAGAAGCGGAATTAACACCGATGCCATGTATGACAACATGGTAAACAAGTTCCGCTGGGGCGGTGTGCAGGACCCTGACATTTATATCGACGAAAATATTACCCGGATGTTGGGTAATTTCAGGAATAGTTTTGCTCGACTGGCGATTCAGCTGATTGCAGAAAATAAGCCGGATTCGGCCAGAAAAACATTAGATAAGTGCCTTGAAGTGATACCTGACGAAGTTGTGCCATATAATATCTATAACCTGCTTATGATGCAAGGATATTACCAGTTGGGTGATACGGCAAAAGCCAATTCAATTGCCGAAAGGATCAAGACTAATGTATACCAGGATATGAATTATTTTATCAGCCTGGGTAGAAAATATGACAATCTGCTCATGTATGAAAAACGTGTGGCGTTCTATTCACTCGATGAAATAAGAAGAATGGCTACCGAATATAAACAGACTGAGCTTGCTCTTGAAATGGAGCAAAAGCTACAGGAATATGCCAATTCATTGAGTATCCCAATGTAATGAAGCTGATCAGGACACCCGGATTTATAAAATGGATTTATCCCGGGATTATGTGGGATATCCGGGATGTTAAGCCTTCGGTTTACCTGAGTTTTGATGACGGTCCTACACCGGTTGTAACTGATAGTGTACTTACCGAATTGAATCGATTTAATTCGCATGCAACTTTTTTTTGCATTGGAAGAAACGTGGAACGCCATCCGGATATTTACGAGAGAATAGTTCGAGCGGGGCATTCAACCGGAAATCATACTTACAGTCATTTAAAGGGCTGGTATACCCCCGATAAGCAGTATTACGATGATATACAGCTGGCAGCACAGCTGATAAATTCCTCACTCTACAGGCCTGCCTATGGAATGATCACCCCTGCACAATTAAAATTTCTCAGTGCGAGTTACCGCATTGTATTATGGGATATTATGAGTTATGATTTTGATTATAATACATCGCCTGAGCAATGCCTTAATAATGTGATCAGGCATGCACGGCCCGGCTCGATAATAGTATTTCATGACTCTTTAAAAGCTGCAGACAAAATATCATATGCACTTCCGAGGGTATTGGAATTTTTTAAAAACAAGTCCTGGGCTTGTAAAAGCATAATTTAATTACTGCGCAATTCCTGTCCCTTGAAATGCCCTTAAATTGCGGCGTTCAGACACCCCGCCGGGGTGTCTGATGGTGTCTGAACGCCGCTGTGGAACTGTGTTTCAGGGATACCGATGTAAAGCAGCAATTTGTAATGCCTGTAATTTTTCAGCTGAGCTCTGAGAAAAGTAACTCCAAAGATTCTGATAAAAATGTTTTGGAAAATGAACCTAAATTCGTTTTCGTCGAACAGCCGGCTAAATTCCAGGGCGGAGACCTTGAAACTTTCAGGGCATGGGTTCAAGAAAATCTTGATTATCCTAAAAAAGCGATTGAAAACGGAATTTTCGGCCGTGTTACAGTTCAGTTTATTGTAGACAAATCGGGAAAGATAGGCACTGTCAAAGTACTCCGTGGTGTCGATCCTATACTTGACGAAGAAGCGATACGTACAATCAGATCATCACCTGATTGGGAACCGGCTGGTCAGGGCGGACAGCCTGTAAGTCAGCAGTTCATAATGACGGTAGAATTTTCGCTTTATTGAAGAGCATGTGTTTAGAGCATCTGTAGAGACAAGGCAGTGCCTTGTCTCTACATACGTTGTTCAGGGTCGACCGCGAGGGCACGCCCCTACGATCGTATAACCTTGATCACCTGCCGCATGAAAATTCCGTAAAACCAGTCGATTTTGCCGGGAAGGCCTTTGATCAACTTCATTATATAAATTACTTTGTTGTACCTGCCTTTCAATGACAGGGCATAACCGGGTTGGGATCGCAGCATTTCATAACAATCAGCCGCGAGAAGGTGCATCAATTTGGTTTGTAAAGAATAATCCACCTTTGATATGAATGCATCACCAAAGTATTTTTCCAGTAAAAGCAAAGCCAGTATAACGCATCGTTCTATATTAAGTGAACGGGCAATGCGATGAACAGTATCAAAATTAAGAGTTGTTTCCTTCATTATCAGAAATGCCCTGATATCCAAAAGCCATGCCAGGCGTGAAAACTGATGCAGTGCACCGTGATAACAGAGGTATACAAAATAGGATTCATCCTGTAATACCGGTATGGGAGTGCCTTCAAGGTCATAGGTTTTTAGTCCGGTCAGAAATCCTTTAAAATACTTTTCAGTCAGGTAAGTATTTGCTCCCGGCCTTATATGAAGATCGATCGCACAATTATTTTCCCTGTTATAGTAATGCACTTCGCGCTTGGCTATCAGGAAGATCTTCCTTCGCCATTTACCGGGATATTCGTTCAGGTTTGAAACTGAGTATCCAAGCTTATAAAATAATTCGTGAACCTGTTGCAGGTCGCTGGCTTTGCCCAGGATGATATCAAGATCGACTGATTCTTTAAGAGCTTCCCGGCCATATAGCATTCTTGACAGTTGAGGTCCTTTGATACAACAGTAGGAAATACCGTTATCATCAAGCGTCCTGGCAATCTTTTTTAATTCGTAGAGCTGGACAAGTGATTGTATAGCTGACCTTCTGCTGCGTTCCTCAATGTTCTTAAGCTGCTCCTTCGAAAATAAATGACTGTTTTTATGGGCGAATACATGCAAATGATACACCGTTTTATGCCTAAATGCTAACTGCATTAACTGCTGAATATTCATTCCTGCGAGCGAAATTGCATTATTGCCGGGTTCAGTGGCAATCTCTAGAAGTAACTTTATTTCTTTATTATGAAGCATTTTTATTGTTTTTCTTCAGGATGGTCTTTGGTTCCCGGGTCATGGTTTTTCATATAATACAGCACCATCATGAGATAAGAAAAAAAAGCGCTTTGCATCAAATAATTTATTTCTTTCGGATCGCGTTTAACCAGTCGCTCATACCATCCCGGGAATCTGGAAAAATCAAATATCGTATTAAGAAAATGCAATTCCGATACCCTATTTATTACTTCCATGATCTTCTCGCGATCCTTCACCAAGCTGTATAAGGTTTGAGGTATCGTTGCTCCAGATTTGTCGTTCCGCCACCTGATCAATTCAGGCACAAAACCTTTTATTGCTTGCCTGAAAGCATACCGGTTAATACCATTGTGTTGCTTAAGCCAGGGAGGGAAAGCAAGGAAAGTTTCCAAAAGATCGATATCAAGCAAAGGATAACGATATTCGATTCCGTATTGAGCAGCTGCAACATAACAGTATTCTATCCTCTGCGGTATATGATCATGCATGATCCTGTCGAATTGCTTCATCGACAAGGTATTTCTATTTTTTCTCCTGTACTGATCTCCTAATCTTTGCCTGATTTGATTCGCCCTGGCAAATTCAGGTTGTAGCGGAATATTGTCAAACCTGCTGTCGAGCAGGTCTTTTGTAAAAACACCTGATGTAAATTTTGATCTCTTAAATATCGAAAGAAAATACCTGATTGGTAAAGTTCCCGCTTTGGCAAGTGATCTGATAGTAACTCCCTTATAGAACAGTTCTTCTTTAATAAACTGCCACTCTCTTTCCCTGATCAATTCGTTCCATTGAACGGCAGTGCGTGATGAAGTCATCTCATCGCCGCCGAATCCGGAAAGTAAAACACGTACATTGTCTCTGCCGGCTGCTTCATACAAGGCCTCACTGAGCATGCTGAAATTTTGCTGGATATAGCATCCCTGTATTGTTACTGCTCGCTGTAACAGGCCCGGGATATCCCTCTTAAGGCTGTCGATGCCCAACCATTTTAAGGATTTGAATCTGATCATTTCTAACATAAATTCCCGTTCATCTTTACAATCCATTTCAGATTCCAGTGGGAATACATTTGAATATGTCGACAGGATCCTTTTCTCTTTTTCAAGAAAAGTGGCTGCTATGCCGGTTACTGCAGATGAATCGAGTCCGCCGCTTAATTCTGCTCCTATATTTCCATCCTTGCATCTAAAACCGACAGCATTTACAAGCTTTTCATGCAGCAGTTCGATATAATCGCGTTCAGAGCCTAATCTAATTCTCTTCTCCGCATCAAGTTTCCAGTATTCTTCAGAAATCATACGACCTCCCGAGATATGAAGGCTATGAGCAGGTGGCAGTCTCATTATTGTTTCAAAAGGAGAAAGACTTTTGTTTGTTTTTTGAGTCACTAAGGTATCGAGCAGATAGTCCGCGCGAACCTCTTGTTTTTCAGGCATTGCAGCCAAAACCAGCCTCAATTCCGTAGCAAATATTAAAGTTTTATCGATAAAGGAGTAAAAAAGCGGTCTCACTCCCATATGGTCTCTGCTGCAAAATATTTCGCCCGTTTCGGTATTGAAAATTACAAAAGCAAAATCGCCGTATAAATGCTTAACACAATCTTGTTTCCATTTCATCCATGCCTGCAATATACTTTCTGCAGCATGTAAATTATCTATATCAACTGACACACGTTTATATAATTTCGCATCGGCAATGCATACCCACGGCCCCGATGATGAAACTTCCTTACCCCCGTCATCCAAAATCGCTGTAGCCATAAAATATCCCCTTTTCTCCCATTTTAAAATTTTCCGTGTTTTTATATAGGTTGCATCAGCGGTCATACGGCCAAGACTTTCACTATTGACCGGATCAAGGTTTGTGCTAAGGATGCCAAATATTGGAGGCATAAAGCTATTTACGATTTACGATTTACGATTTATGATTTATGATTTACGAGTTACGAGTTACGATTGAGTTAAGATTAAGTTCAGAATTGCGGTCAAAATTCTTAAAAAATCGACCCGATAAAATAATTCATAAAATTGGTAATTCGTACTGTAATTCCCAAATACCAATCACGCACCACAAATTCACTATTTTTGCTCTATGACTGATTTTTTCAAATATCACTACCGTGCTTATGGACTTAACATCGCCTCACAAATACATGTTGTGGGATTTGACGCTATATCAGCTGAAATGCCGGATGTTACCATTAAAGAGGGGAAGGTTATTGAAAATCTTGACAATATTATAAATAATAGCAAGTTGTTTCAGTCGAACGATCATGAATTTCTTTTAAGGTTTGATCCTGTTGGTGCGTTTTATGTAGGCGAAGGTAATTCAATCATAATTCAGCGCAATGACAGAACAACTGATTCCGATGTTTCATCGTGCCTTACAGGGATTTGTTTCGGCGCTGTCCTGCATCAGCGGAAGCTTTTGCCGATTCATGCAAGCACGGTGATTATAAATAATAAATGTCTGGTGTTTGCGGGCGTTTCAGGTGCAGGTAAAACCACTACGACAGTCGCTATGATTAAAGCAGGAGGTACATTGGTTGCTGATGATGTTTCGGTAATTGATTTTTCGGGAGCAAAACCTTCTGTAAGGCCTGCATTTCCGGCGGTAAAGATCTGGGCCGACAGTCTGAGTCATCTCGGGATACCAGTTAAAGGACTAGTACCGGTGCGGGGTGAAATACAAAAGTACTATCTCCCTGTGGAACGGTTCTCGGGCAAACCGGCCGCTATTGACCATTTAATCATATTGAATAAAAATAACGTCCCTGATTTTGCATTTGAAAGCATAAGAGGAGCTGAAAAATTCAGGCTGATTAAGAAATACACATATCTTTTCAGTGGTATTCCCAAAACTGGTCTTGAGATAAATCACTTTCAACTGGCAAACAGGCTGGTAACAGAAGTTCCTGTAAGCAGCCTCATCCGCCCTATTGGGGGTTTTGATACCGATAGATTGATAGAATTCATAAGTAAAAATGTTTGAGGTTTGAGGTTTGAGGTTTGAAGTTTGAGGTTCCCCAAAGACTTTTTTAGTCCCTTTTCACCCTTTACTTATTAATTCCAAAAAAGTTAGTAACCTGTTCAAATTTCCTTCGTAAAAAGTACTGTATTTTTGAAACCTTAGTATCACCAATACTAAATTTTTATTAATTTGTACGAATTATCACCTAACCGACCAGTAAGTATGGGAATTTTTGCTGCAAAGAAGGAGATCGGACCGGATACGGTGTTACAGCGTAAGCAAGATCTTTTGTTTAATATTGTTGACGGTGAGGTTGTTATGCTCTCTGTTGAAAACGGAGAGTACTACGGTATGGATAAAATTGCAGGTACCATTTGGCAATTTTTATCTGTTCCGATTAATTTCCGAAATTTAATTGAAAAGCTTGCGGATAGATATGAAGTATCCGAAGAAAAATGTAGTTCAGATACCTTATTTTTTTTAAATAAACTATTAGACAAAGGTTTAATTCTAATAACTAATTAATGAGGTTCATTCATCAGATAAGAAGGATCTGTAGAATTCCGGTAATTGAAAAGAATCTTTTTATTCAATGCGTTTTTCTTTTTGGTTTTTTTTATATCATAATTAAAATATTTCCAATACGATTGTATTATAATTTTATAAAATCCAATCCCCAATCTGATTGTATTTCAATTGAAAAATCGTTTGCAAAAAAACTCATAATTAAGACTATTAGAAGAATATCGCGCTTTTCATTATGGAGTTGCAATTGCTTAACTCAAGTACTTGTTTTGAAAGTGTTATGTAACAAGCTTGGATTAAAAAGTGAAATTATATTTACTGTATACGACAATTACTCAGCCGCTCATGCATCAATTGTAATTGAAAATGATCTGAGTTATTTGGGATTAAATAAACTTACAGGGATTGTTCTTCCAACCAAAACAACTTGAATTACTGCGATGAGTATTGAACAAGATAACAATAAAAAAGAAATCTGGTCTGAGCCCCAGCTGTTTATTCTGGATTTTAAAAATACTAAAGGAGGTGATCCAATAGAAGCTCCAGAGGATGACTGGGGTGATATCGAAATTATATCTCCTGA
>DATAEX010000356.1:0-3942 GCA_036257765.1 Bacteroidales bacterium | reverse complement strand
GTTTGATATAGTTATATTCACCCCAGAAATTTTCATCCTTATATGCATTCACTTTATCGGCAAATATGTCGGACATTTTAGTCTGTTCCTTGTATTTTGTCTTGTTAATGTTTTCTGTATTCCTGTCAGTTACTGCCATTTCGAGCGCTGTGGTATAGGTTGCATTGAAACGCTTTTTCTTCCATATACATTTGAAAATAAGTTCCGAACGCACATGATTGAGATACCATTTCTCATCGAGCACTCTGTAATTGATTGAATAATCTGCACCAAGAACATCGATCTTAAGATCCATGGGTTTCTTCCGAACAAGCTCATTGTCGGCTATATCAAGTGCTTTATCACTGAAAGCGAAATCTATCCTGGAGATGGCCATATTCTTGGTATCGAGATAAACTTTTCCCTTATACAGAGCAATTTCGACATCAGGTTTCTGATCAAACTCGATTACATAGTTGTCGCGTCCGTCGATGGAAGCAAAGCCTGTAAATTTGAAATCATATTTGTCAAAATATTCCTCGGAAAGTATCTCACCCGGATTCTTGACCACATCGAGAAGGAAACTGGTTCTCGGACCTCCCTGGAGCTTAAACATAAGGGTATCCATCTTTTTAACATCCTCGCTTTTACGGCCCTTGAATATTTTCACGCGATCATAGTCCATCAGGCTGGTATAAGGTGACTTGTATACATCCAGCACAGCTTCGGCAACAGCCACATAAGACTTGTTCTGTTTTACTGTTTCACGATAGAATCCAACCTGCATTTCAGGATCGGTATTATAGTTTTCAGGGATCCTGCGATATGCCATTCTTAGAAGGTCCATCGGATCATCGCTTCTGATAATTACCTGTTCGAGCGGAGTTGCCGCCAATTCAAGCTTTATTGTATTTTCCCGTGCTTTGAAATCCGACAGGCTCATAATGAGATTTTTATAGCCGAGATTGGATATACCAACTTTGCGGCCCAGTTCCGAAACAGGAACTTTAAGTACGAATTCTCCATCGGCATTGGTGACAGTGCCAAGACTGCTTCCGATCAGATATACATTTGCAAACACAACTGGTTTTCTGGTCGCCTGATCTATGACTTTTCCAGTAAATACCTTAAAAGCTGTGTCCTGGGGAGCTCTTTCATGGTTCCAACCGGAACCGCTGGCTTTCACTGTAGTAACTGACATAATAATCAGTAAGAGTGCAAGTCCTTTGATTAGATTTTTAATTGACTTTTTCATAACCTAGCTATTGAGTAATTTATAATTTCTTATTTCCTAAATGGTGCCTGAAAAGCTTTTCTGATAACAAGACCCGAACAGGGAAGGATACCCTATTGTTTCCGGAAATGTTTTTTTAATTCCCTTCTGTAAAAATAATATGCGATAAGCGCAGTAATTCCGTAAGAGACTGTGGCTGTTATGCCTGCTCCGGATGTTTCATATTGCGGAATAAGTAAAAAACCAAGGAGCAACGTAATAAAGAGACCTGCAGTGCTTGCGATTGCGTTCACAAAATGCTTGCCTGTGCTTGAAAAATAATTACCCAGGATCAGGGCGATCCCGAAAAAAACTATTCCCGGCGCTATGATCCTTATAATGCGGTTGATTCCGGTAAACTCATCCCCAAATAATATTGTGTAAAAACGATCCGGCACAAATGCCATTATTATTATAATCACAACTGTTATAATGATATTGATCCGGTTGATTCTCGAGGTCAATTTCAGCGAATAAAGGGCATCTTCACTGTTCACTATCCTGGAATGCTGCACTGTAGCTATGCTTCGTCCAATAAGCCAAACAGATTCAGCAATGGAAACGGCGTTAGCATATATTCCGACTTGCTCATTTCCGTAATAAGCATTCAGCAGATAATAACTTAACCTGAAACTCAGCAATTGCGTGAATACCGCTATCTGGTTAAAAAAACCAAGTACGGTGAGTCTTTTCCCGGCTTCAATAAAAGTTGAAAGTGATTCCTTTTTTATTCCCCTGAAATAGCTTCCTATGTACGCAAAACTAAGTAAAAGGCTTGATCCGTATCCAATATACAGCGCATTAACATATCCAGATACCGATTTGTTTCCAATGACAAGGAAAGAAATCAGAAGCCAGGCAACAATCATTACTGATTGAACAAAACCAACCTGATTTGCTGAATTGATCCTTTGCCTGGAAACAAGAACGGCAGTATTCACGTTCACAATGGCAAGGATAAAACTCAGGATGCATATATCGACAGTAAAGGCTTCATCGACGAGATTAAGGAACGGAAGTAAAATAAAACATAAGGCAATTATTGCTGCAATCCATAAATACGACGGAATAATAAGCGAGTAAAAAGAATGCCGGGGCAGCAGGTACGAAATTGAAGAAGAACCGATAACGCTGGTAATTATAATAATAAAGGTAATCAGAGTGATGATCAGGCTCTGCTCTCCCCGGCCTGCCGCCCCTGTATAATTCGACAGGATAACTGCTATTGCCAGGTTGGATATGGCTATGAAGAACCTTGTAAAAAAAGTCGACAGAATTTGTCTGATCATCCTTTATTATTAGTATTCAAAGCCTCGTTGTAAATTGCAAGAAAACGATTTGCGATAACGCCGGGGCTGAAATATTTAACCGCATACTCATGTAACAGTTGGCTGCTATATTCATGGCTATGATCCAACAGGTAATTCATTCCCTGATACAACGCGTTTTCATCCCCCCGGTCAATTAGTATTCCGTTCTGATCATTAAGCCATTCGGAAATCCCTCCAACCCTGGTTGAAAGTACAGGTAATCCGCAGGCTAGCGCTTCAAGTATTACACAAGGAAGATTTTCCACGTTACTGAACATAACCAACATATCTGATTGTCTCATGTAATCAGCTACTTTTCTGTGTTCAACTTCTCCTGCCATTATTATGCAATCGGTCAATCCTGCCACGGTTACCATTTCCTTCTGCTGTGCAGTTGCATTACCTACAAATGTAAATGTAAAATCCTCGCGTTTATCACGAAGCATCCTTATAGCCCGGATGATTCCGCTGATATTTTTGTGGTCCTCTTTCATAGAAGAAACATGCAGTATTTTCTTTTCGCTTCCGGTCCTTTTGCCGGAGGGTTTGAATATGCCGGTATCGACAACGTTGGGAACTACATAATACCTTCCTCTGTAACCAAATGAGATCAATGAGTCCTGCAGATTCCGGGTCACCGGAACAAGGGCGAAGGCTTTGGTGACTGGTTTAGCATAACCGTGAAGCAGTTTACTTCGTTCATCGGTCAGATAAATTGTCCAATGTTCCGATATTATGTAAGGAATATTTAATAATCGGTGAAACAGCAAGGCTACTTTGCTTACCGGAACAATAATATTGGCGTGAATTATGTCGGGAGGCCCAATTTCTCTTCTGACTATCCAGTATCCGATGAAATAACCCAAAGCATAAAGGAGATGAGTTATCAGTCTGGCAGCAGATTCAGGACCTATGCTTATTCTCCTTATATAAATTATTACTTCGAAAAGACTGTTTTTCTGAATTTCGTGGATTTCCAAGAAGCGTCCATGCACCTTACTATCGGTTATAACATGAAGTACAGCAGTTTTGCAAACCTGTGATACAGCCAGTGCGTGCCTTTCGACAAAATCGCCATTTAATGGTGTTACCCGGTTGGGAAACCAGGAAGAAACAAACAGAACTTTCATGATTTATCCGTTCGATTGTCAGTTTTAAATGGTTCTATCTGAAAATTTACACGAAAGATATGTTTGGGAGGCGCATATTTAACAAAAGGCGAAGACTCAATTTCTTTCCTGTAAAGCACTGCGCAGATTGTATTTTCAACATGGTATAAATGGCGATGCAGGTGGGCAGGGCATGCATCCAAAACGGCAGCCAGCGTCTCATAACGGATAAGTTCAGGAGTATAGGCGTAATCGTGCCATACAATGATGG
>DATAEX010000155.1:0-7607 GCA_036257765.1 Bacteroidales bacterium | reverse complement strand
CTCCGATACCAAATTGCAAATTGTAATGCTGGCTAATGCTGTTGCCAGAAAGTTCCCCGACGTTTTCTCCAATGCCGTAAATCCGGGATGGGTGGCAACAAAAATGGGCGGATTTTATGCCCCGGACAACCTTCAGCAGGGAGCCGAAACCCAGTCATGGCTCGCGGTCAGCAATGATCCTGAGGCCAGAGTAAGCGGCCGATATTTTTTCCACAAAAAGGAAAAATACCATTTGCCTGCCGCTGATGATGTGTTGCTTCAGGACAAATTCCTTTCAATGTGTGAACAAATAAGTGGTGTGACCTTTCCCAAAGCCTGGTATGCAGAGCAAATTTGATTACAGCTGAAATGACTTCACATTCCCACTGAAATATGCAGCTTGAGACATAATGAGATATGTACTAAAATTTCCTTCGTGTGTTTATGGCCTTTCTGCAATGAATACTCTAAATTTGATAAAACAATAAATTATAATGAAAATAACCATACGCATTATTGCTGCCATAATATTTGTTATGGCATTTAGTAACGGCTTAAACGCTCAAAACAACAACCAGCCGGTAATAGGTCATTGGGATATTACGGTTGACAAGGGTAACAATGAAATAGTCCCTTCGTGGCTCGAAGTAAAATTGTCGGGATTCAGGACTCTGGTCGGTCACTTCGTTTCTGCCGAAGGTAGTGCCAGACCGATTTCAAAGGTAAGTATTGATGGAGACAAATTCAGCTTCAGCATTCCCCCGCAATGGGAAATGGGAATGAAAGACCTTACTTTTGAAGGTAGTGTTGAAAACGATAAATTAACTGGTACAATAACCTACCCTGATGGTAAACAGGGTAAACTGACTGGCGAAAGAGCTCCTGCACTTGTCAGAGAAAAGCAACCTGTATGGGGTGAACCTGTCAGGATTTTTAATGGCACCAATCTCGACGGATGGGTAGCGCAGAAACCTGAAAACCAATGGGTAGTTGAGAATGGAGTTCTGAAAAGCCCCAAATCCGGTTCGAATCTGATGACTTCTCAGAAATTCCAGGATTTTAAATTACACATGGAATTCCGTTATCCCCAGGGAAGCAACAGTGGAGTCTATTTGCGTGGCCGTTACGAATTACAGATTATTGACAGCCGTGGACAGGAACCGGCTTCCATTCTGTTCGGTGGCATTTATGGTTTCCTTACTCCTAATGAGGATGTAGCTAAAGCACCGGGAGAATGGCAGACTTACGACATTACGTTGGCAGGTAGAAGACTGACTGTAGAAGCAAATGGAAAAACAATCATTGGTGATCAGATCATACCCGGAATAACAGGGGGAGCACTGGACAGCAGAGAAGGAGAACCTGGTCCCATTTTACTGCAGGGTGATCATGGGCCGGTTGAATTCCGGAATATTGTTATTACACCGTCAAAGTAATCCGAAATAATACATTTTAGAATCAATTTATCCTGAACCCGGCATGCTTTCCTTTATTCGCAATCACCGGATTGTAAAAGGATTACATCATCAAAAACACCTATTTCGAGACGCAGGAATACCTAAACTATCTTCTCAAAACAAACACTATTGTCAATGCCAATATACTGACCGTAATTAGGAATGGGCGTGTACCCGTTTTTTCTGTATAATGAAATTGCTTCAGGCTGTTTCTTGCCTGTTTCAAGCACACATCGCGAATAAGAAAGCTCAGCGGTCCATTTTTCCAATTCCCTTAAGACCAGAGTGGCAATTCCTTTATTCCTGAATTCAGGTATCACATACATGCGCTTTATTTCCATTGTTTTTTCTTCAAGTTCCTTTATGGCACCGCATCCGACAGGCGTCCGGTCTTCATAGGCGATGATTACATGCCTGATATTGTCAATTTTGTTAAATTGTGCGTAAAATAAATGGTCTTTTCCATCCCTGATCGCCAGATCGGCGTCGAGTAATTTTACAAGTTCAATGAAATCGTAATGATTGGAATCCGACCTCAAAATCCGGATCATATCAGCATTGATTTATTTACACAATGATACTAACAATATCTATTTTTATTAAAGCGATATCGAACTGAAACTTCTGGGCGTAATAAAAGTGTAATCTCAAAATCATAAAATTAACCCTTTTTGCCCGAACCTTTCTCAAGGGCAATAGTTATTCCTATGGATTTAATTAGGCGAAATTCAAAGAAAATGAAGACCTTCTACAATTTGAGATTATCCATGATGATCATACCGCTAATTGCAGGATGCAGTATGAACTCAGGACAAAACACAGAACCTATGTCGCTTATAGGCGATTATGATGCTGTGGTGCCACAGCTGCTTGAGAAGCGGGCTGTGCCAGGGATTGCTATAGCTGTTATTCAGGACGGTTCAGTTATTTTTTCAAGAGCATACGGTTATTCATGCGTGAAACCAGCCTCACTCGTTTCCGATACCACCCGTTTCAATATTGGCTCGGTTTCAAAAACAATGACAGCGTGGGGTGTTATGAAGCTTGTTGAAGATGGAACGATAGATCTTGATGATGACGTGGACAGGTATCTTAAACGATGGCACTTACCTTCAACTGATTATGACAACAGACGCGTTACCATAAGAAGATTGCTGAATCATACTTCGGGATTATCCACATATCCGATAAATGAATCGCTCAATGGATATCCGATTGGGTCAAAACTGCCATCCATCGAGGAAGCGCTGTCACGGGAATATCCGGTTTTTGGTAATCTCCGCCTTATAGAGCAGCCAGGTGAAAATTACCACTATAATAACGGGAATTACCTTATCCTTCAATTGCTGATTGAAGATGTTACAGGTAAGCCTTTTCACCGCTACATGGATAGTGTGGTTTTTGATCCTTTAAGTATGCAACATACAGGTTATGTGAACAACAATGAAGTAGCCACAGGATATGATGAAAATAACGAACCCTACGCGGCTTTCGCTTATGTGGAAAGAGGTTCAGGGGGTGTTATGACTACAGCCGAAGACCTTGCTTCGTTCCTTTGCGCGATCGATACCGATGGAGAACATGAACCCGGACGTGGCATACTGAAACCGGAAACGGTTGATATGATGCTGACACCTACACTGGAAACAAGAGGTCTTAGTGGCTTGGGATACCAGGTGAATTTATTAAGGAAATTTGGGTATTTTATTGGACACGAAGGAGCCAATGAGGGATTCCGGTCGATATTCCTTTTTGATCCGCAAAAACACGCAGGAATAGTAATTCTATCAAACAGCGACAAAGGCGGAAGAATATTTGCTGAGGTAATCTGCATGTGGACTAAATGGGCCGATATAGAGCTTGCCTATCCTTGTCCTGAACCTGTGGTTCCAATCATTGCATTTATTAAATGACATTTCAGAGACGCAAAATCTTGCGTCTCTACGGGTTTACTCATAATGAAATTTATCTTTAGCAATTTCTACAAGGAAACGACTGGGGTAGGAGAGGAAACCGTTATAAGTCGCCACATATGACGGCATTGTAATTAACAGTTCGTGTTTAGCCCTGCTGCACGCTACATAAAAAAGCCTTCTCTCTTCTTCAAGCTCTTCAATATTCTTGAGGGCTCTGGCAGAAGGCAACAATCCATCCAGAGCATGTGGTATGATAACACTGTACCATTCAAGACCCTTTGCAGAATGAATGGTCGAAAGAGTCAGCGGCTTGTCTTCCGTTTCATCAATAAGCGGAGTAGTTTTACTGCCAAATTTTTTTGAAGGCGGATCCAGTGCAAAATCGGTAAGGAACTTATTTAAGGAATCGTATTTTCCGGCCAGATCAATCAAAACATCTATATCCAGAAGTCTTACCTGGTAGTCATGTTCAGTTGCCTTCAGAATGGGTCCATAGTATTCCCTTATTACTGATACTTTTTGGGAAACATTCATTTCCGGTCTTGATGCTTTTTCCAGCATATGTATAAGTTCTTTCAGAGCTTCAGAAAATTTTCCGCTTTCAAATGATTCAATATTTAATCGTTTTTCGGTTGTTATTTTTTGAATGATCCGTCTGGCAGTTACCAATCCTACACCGGGTAAATACTTTAAAATTCGGTGCCAGGCTACGGCATCGTATGGATTCTGCACAATCCGCAGGTAAGATATTATATCCTTAACGTGTTTTCGTTCGTTGAAAGCAAGACCTCCGACTGCTATATATGGAATACCTCTTCTGTTCAATTCTATCTCAATATAACGGGCATGCCAGAAAGCCCTTACTAATATGGAAACCTGGTTCAGGCTTATACCCTTTTCACGGTATTCAAGGATCTTAGAAATAATGAAATCAGCTTCGCTTTGTTGATCATAAAATTTCTTTACCAGCGGTAAACCTTCCTTTACAATTCTTGAGTAAAGTTTTTTCTTATAGCCGATCCGTGCATTTCGGATTATTTCATTTGTAAAATCAAGAATTCTCTGATTGCTCCTGTAATTCTCCTCGATTTTAATTACCCGGCAATCAGGATATGATTGGGGAAATCGCAATATGTTCTCGTAATTGGCTCCTCTGAATGAGTATATGCTCTGAGCATCGTCTCCCACAACAAGAACATTACGGTTAGGTCCGGCAAGCAGTTCTACTATCTCTTTCTGCACTATATTGGTATCCTGATACTCATCCACCATTATATACCTGTAGCTCTTTTGGAGGGCATGCCTGAAGAAATCGTTGGAATGCATTGCTTCTCTGAGAGTATCCATCAGATCGTCATAATCAAAAAGAGCAGCAGCTTTTTTATATTTCCCGTAAGCCTGGCCAATTAGTTCAATCTGTTCGATATAATCAATAAGGCCTGTGAATTCAACTGATATGACATCTCTGATTGATATGTTGCGGTTACGGGCAGATGAAATGATTTCCTGGATGCGATGTTTTTTTGGAAATGCCCTGTCTTTAGTTACCAGTTTGAGTTCAGACTTTATAAGATCGATTGTATCGGCTGAATCCTCAGTGTCGATTATTGTGAAATTCGAAGGAATATTTAAAACGTTTGCATATTTCCGCAAAACATAATTGGCAAATGAATGGAATGTACCGCCCATTATTTTCTGCGCTCCTTCATCCTGAAGCAGCTCCTGCACCCGGCCAATCATTTCTGAAGCGGATTTGCGCGTAAATGTAAGCAAAAGGATTTCCTGCGGTGCGATTCCGTTTTCGATCATAAAAGCTACGCGGTATACTATTACCCGCGTCTTACCGCTGCCTGCGCCTGCGATTACGAGAACCGGTCCATTAATACTGGTTATTGAATCAAGCTGGGCCGGGTTTAATTGGGCTGCATAGTCAATTTTGAAAGTCTGCTGAAGTTTTACTGTCTGATCGAAAGGAGGCCTGTTTTCAATTGATTTAATTATTCCATTTAGCTCCTCGAGCTTTGCTTGTGAGTGTTCAGGGATTATTACCGATTGAAAATCATCTGGTGAAAGAACGGAAAGATCAGAAGATCGGCTGGTAACCGCAGGTTGCATATGAAACCTCGATTGATCTGCCAGATCGGTAATAGCTCCGAAAATATCTTCTTCAGGGTCAGCACCTGAGAGTATTTCCCCATCAGTATTTTTCTTAACCGGCTTGTTTTGTTTGATATCCGGTTTGCCAAATAATCGTTTCAAAAATCTACCTGCCATTTTATTCTATTATCGTTTCACCCCACAAGCCTCTTTCCTGTCTCCTTGCTTTTCGATGTATATGAGGATTTTATGAAGCTGCATATTTGACAGAAAATCAACTGAAAGTTAAGAAAATCTATTTTAGTGAGAGGGCATTAATTCCAAAGGTTCCGGAGGTGAATTATGAATTATGAATTATGATTGAACATGCTATTTAAGTCAGGAAGAGTGAAACTCCAAAACAATAAAGGAACTTATCTGTTGTCCCTCAAAACCTTAGTAAATGAAAATTGCTGTTTTTGGTACGGGTAGCGTAGGTCGCGCCATTTCAGTCCGCCTGGCCGGTTTGGGTCATAAAGTTATGATGGGAACACGCGACGTATCAGCTACATCTAACCGTCAGGAAAAAGATATGTACGGGGGACCATCGTTCTCTGAATGGTATGCCTCAAACAAAGAAATAAACCTTGGTACTTTTGCTGATGCTGCAGTGTATGGTGAGATCATATTTAATGCAACCAACGGTTATGGTTCCGTTTCAGCTTTAAACATGGCCGGAAACGGAATTAATGGAAAAACCCTTATAGAAATTGCCAATCCACTCGATTACAGTCAGGGAATGCCGCCGTTCCTCATTCCGTCGCTCATCAATACCAATTCACTGGGCGAAGAAATACAGCGGACTTTCCCTCTTGTAAAAGTGGTCAAAGCCCTGAATACCATGTGGAACGGAATAATGGTAAATCCCGGTATGATTGCAAACGGAGATCATCATGTTTTCATTTGCGGAAATGATGCAGAAGCAAAAGAACAGGCCAAAGAAAGACTTCGTGAAATGGGTTGGAAAAATGAAAGCATACTCGACCTTGGTGATATTACGGCATCAAGAGGTATGGAAATGGTCATTCCGTTTTGGGTCAGGTTAATGATGACCTTCGGTAACGCAGCATTCAACTTTAAGATTCAGAAGAATGGATAAAGTACTTAACTTCTTAACTCCGCCATTTAAAACCGGAGGACCAGTGTAAGCCCCTGCACATTTGGTGTAATAACCGGTGCGATTGAGAGATTATCCAGCTTCGATTTATACTGCCTTACCTTATGTGTACCAATACTGCCCATGGTAATTCCACCCGCCAGAAGGCCAATGCCAAGTCCGATGCAGGTAAAGCCTGCAAATACTTTCACATCTTCCTCAACAGGTCCGTTTGATTCATAATACAGATCATCTTCATAATCCCAATACCCTCCCGGTAACGACGCTATAAAAATGGTTCCTGTAACAACAAGCCCGCCCCCAAAACCTGTCATGGTCCAACCTGCGTTCTTCATCCTTGTATAAACCTCTACTTTATGCTGGTAAAGGCTTTGTCTTTCAACCTGTGCACATAACGGAAAAAGTACAGCAAAGCTCAGAAAGAAAACAATTACAGATTTTTTCATAACTTTTTCAGAAAGGGTTTATTATAGGATTCGAAATGTATTTAAAGGTTGCCTTGAAGAAAATATTTTTTGACGAAAGTTATAATCCCAGCCAGAAAGACATTTTAATCATAAATATATTAACAGGATCCGATTGCATGATTTCATTAAAATTATGTCCTAAATCCGAAAAATAAATGCTTTCCCTGCTTTGCCTGCGATTTTCCCAAACAACGTAAATGGTCGATCCCGGTCTGTATTCCCAACGTGCAACAAGGTTTGAACGGAATTCCCTGAATGAAAAATCAGGACGGCTGAATGAATAATTCTCTGCAGGTACCGTGATATGATACTGATTGGTTGCGGGATTGTAAGAGATTTCATCCGTACGGAATTCCTGTGTACGTTCATCGACATCTTTTGATCCTGCCTGGAGCGTATGCCGGAAATTATCATAAATGCCGCTGGATACAAAGGGACTTCCATAATATTGTATCGAAATATCCGGTGTGATATTATAATTAACCCTGAATGTCACGTTGTAAGTATGTTGTTTTATATGAGCCAGGATGTATCG
>DATAEX010000129.1:0-4945 GCA_036257765.1 Bacteroidales bacterium | reverse complement strand
GCCGATAAGGCAATGCCTGCAGGGATTTCATCACAGGCTGCTCAGTTTGTCGGATGGTCATCTTCGTTTATGGATTATGACAACGATGGTGATGTAGATATATACAAGACCAACGGTGCGTTGAAACACCTGTATGGACACGAAGATCAATTATTCCAAAATGAGGGCAACGGCAAGTTCAGGGATATTTCGCTTGAACTGGGTCAGTATTTCCACCAGGAATTTGTGGGCAGGGGAACCTGTATCGGAGATTATGATAACGACGGCGACATGGATGTATTCATTGTTAATCTGAATGATCATAGCAAATTCCTTCGCAATAATAAAGGAAACCAGAATAACTGGATTCTTATTGATCTTGAAGGAACAACCAGCAATCGTGATGCCATTGGCTCCAGGATACAGGTTGTTTCGGGCGGAAAAACTCAGACTGCCCAAAAGAAGAGCACTGTAGGGTACCTCTCGCAAAACGATCCGCGTATACATTTTGGTCTCGCAAACAATGAAACTGTTGAAAAGATCGAAATAAAATGGCCATCAGGTAAAGTGCAGGTTCTGGAGAATATTAAGGCAAACCAGATCCTTGAAATCAAAGAACCTAAAGATTAACCTCCATGTGCATCTGCAGAAAATATCCTATCTGGCTTTTATTTTTAGTGCTGCCGGGGTTTATTTCTATTTCGTGCGACAAAAATTCGTCCGAAGGAAATCTGATCATTACCGAAGCACCTGTCACTGTAAGGAACGATACAACTGATTCTTTACACTTTATACCGGGCGCCCGAATTGTGATGCTGGATCCGGGATCAAAAACACCCGAATTGCTTACCTCACGATTTTATTCAGCCTGTTCACCTGATATTTCGTGGGATGGCAGCCATATGATTTTTGCTGCTCAGGAGAAGGAAAATGATACCTGGCAGATTTGGGAAATGAAACTGGCCAACCGTGAATTCAGGAAACTCACTTCCGGGGATGCAAATTGTACTGACCCTGTATACCTTCCGAATGGCAATTTTATATTCACAAAGACTGTTGAAAAAGGGAATGCCTTGTTTTCAGCTGCTGCTAACGAATCAGAAATCAGGCAATTGACCTTTCATCCTCATAATAACTTTGGCACCAGCATTCTTGCAGACGGCCGTTTGATTACTGTCACAAGACAAATCTATCCGGAATATAGTGATCCGATGCTCATGGTCATCCGCCCCGATGGTACAAAGGGTAACGCATTCTATAAAGGGCATATCGGATGCAGGTTTGCAGGTAAAGTCCGTGAAGGTTCTGACGGCAGGATTTATTTTATTGAGGGTGATTCTTACGCGGGTTCAAATAACCAGCTGGCATCGATAAGTTATAACATTCCCCTGCACAGCTTCAAGTTATATTCCGGGGAATTCACAGGAAGCTTTAGGGCAGTTTTCCCGGTTGAGACGGGCAAACTGCTTGTATCGTACCGAAAAAACGAGAGTGAGAATTATTCACTTTATGAGTTCGATTCCGCTGCAAAGCAATTAGGTAAGCAACTATATAAGCCTGATAAAGCGAACGTCGTTGATGTTGCCATGGTAATGCAGAAGACAAGGCCGAAAAAGTTACCAAGCGAAGTGGATATGGGCGTAAAAACCGGTTTGCTTCTTTGTCAGGATGTTAATTTTACGGAACTAGGCCTGGACGATCTTCCTGAAGTAAGGTCAAACAGAATTGAAATCAACGGGATTGACTCATCGATGGGAATCGTACATGTGGCAAAAGATGGATCGGTTTACTTAAAGGTAGTTGCTGATAGGCCGTTTCAGATACAAAAATTAGATGATCATGGCAAGGTAACGGTGCAATCTGCCTGGATTTGGATCAGGCCAAATGAGAGAAGAGGTTGTGTGGGATGTCACGAAAATCCTGAACTCGCTCCTGAAAACATAGTTCCGCTGTCTATAAAGAAAGATCCGGTGAGTGTACCGGTTCAAATAACCGATATAGCTGAAAAGGAAGTAGAATTAGAGTAGTATGAAAAGAAAATATACCATCCTGCTGATCATTATTATTCCTGTTGTACTGGGCGTTCTGATCGTTTATCCCAGATTTAAGACCTGGGCAAGGGCACATGTAAACTATATTACAGCTACCGAAGACCATCCGCTTTACTGTGCATCCTGTCATGTCTACAATCAGCAATCAGGAATAATCCACAAACTGGTGAATACCGATTACCTTTCACCCCTCAATATGGCTATTTCGGATGATGGCAGAAAATTATTTGTGGTCGCTGAAGAAGGGAATGCCATGCTGATAGTGGATACTGAAAAAAATAAAGTAATCAAAAAAATTAAAGTAGGTCAGCATCCGCATAGCGTTATTCTTACACGGAATAGTGACAAAGCTTTTATAAGTAATCAGTGGGCCGACAATGTTTATATCGTAGATCTTAAAACCAACACGATCACAGATACCTTAAGAACAGCCGGTGGGCCGGCAGGTATTGCATTAAGCCAGGATGAGAAATTCCTTTATGCGGTCAATTCCTATACTTCTAATCTTTCGGTTATTGATGTAGAAAAAAAACTGGAAGTAAGCAGGCTTGAAGCCGGCAATAATCCTACTGGAATCCAGGCCACACCTGATGGTTCCAGGTTATTCATCACCAGCAGACGCACAGTGGGCAAACCATACGATGATACGGTCGTGTGTGAAGTAACGGTTTTGAATGATGCCAACCGAAGGATCATTCAACGAATCGACATGAAATCGGCTTACATGATGGAGAATGTGGCATTTACACCTTCGGGGGATCTGGCTATAATACCGCTGTTAAGGCCAAAGAATAATGTTCCGACAATCCAGGTCGACAGGGGATGGATGATGACCCATGGCTTCGGTATAATTGAAGTTAAGCCGGGCGGCCGGGCGATACAGCTGCTTCTCGATGAACCGAATGCTTATTTTGCCGATCCGTTTGATATTGCGATTACTCCCGACGGAAAAAAGGCCTTTATCTCAAATGCAGGTGTCGATGTAATTTCAGTTGTCGATCTCGATTCGGTTCGTGCCATTATTAACGAGTCATCGGATGAAATGCTGAACGCATATGCCAATCACCTCGGAATTAGTAGCAGGTACATTGTGAAGCGTATACATACAGGTGCCAATCCCAAAGGGCTCGTTCTTTCAAAAGACGGACAAAAATTATATGTGGCTGAACACTTGCAGGATCGTATAGCCGTAATAAATACCAGCAGTCTGGAAACGGAAAGAACCATTGACCTCGGCGGACCCCGGAGAACAACTGTAGCAAGGCAGGGAAGAAGGCTTCTTAATAATGCAGGACATACATTCCAGACACAATATGCCTGTTATACATGTCATCCTGACGCTCACGAAGATGGCCTTGTTTATAATATGGCCTCGAAAGATATGGGTCGTAATATGACTAATACCCAATCGTTGAGGGAAATCGGCGATACACCGCCCTTTAAATGGAATGGTAAGAACCAGACCGTTTATAAACAAGACGGGATGAGGTTTTCTACGGTTCTTACACGCACAGAGCCTTTTAGCTATGATAACCTGGATGCATTGGCATCATATATAACTACCGGTATTCCTTATCCTCCGAATCTGCAGTATAATCCTGAAGGAATTCTTACTGAAAAACAGCGTCTGGGGAAGGAGATCTTCGAACGCACACACACCACATCAGGCCGCGAAATACCTGAAGCTAACCGTTGTATTACCTGTCACCCGCCTCCCTATTATACCAACCTGAAAATGGTTGATGTGGGAACTCTGGCTGCAACGGATGATTCGATATTGTTTGATACGCCTCACCTGAACAATATTTATGCATCGGCTCCTTATTTGCACGATGGGCGGGCAAAAACACTTGAAGAGATATGGACCATTTATGGCCAGAATGAGAAGCACGGTGAGTTGAACGATCTCACCAAGATGGAACTAAATTATCTGATCGAATATCTTAAGTCTTTAAGGGCTCCGGCATATGAAAAGAAAGATCAGAAATCTGCCAAAGCATCGATAGTCCAACAGTACTAACAAAAACGATCCTAATTATTATGAAATCTAAGTCCCTGAGATACTCCGTTGCAGCTGTGGCTGCTCTCGCACTGATCGCCGTATTATTCTTTTTTGTAAGAAGGGATTCGGCAAGTTCCGCGGCGGTAAGGGAAACGGGAAGCCTGGCCGAACCCGGCAGCCCTTATATAGCCGGTCCTTCTGAAACAAAATCGCTTAAAGAGGCTAAAGGCATGCCGGTTTACGGAAACTGGAAAAATTTCACCACAGAAAACGGTTTACCACACGACAGGGTTTATACCGTAAAGATTGATGGTGACCGGGTTCTGGCCGGTACTCATGGAGGGTTAGCAGTTTATGAAAATGGATACTGGAAAGTATATACAACTAAAGACGGACTGGCCCACAATGGCGTAGTTTCAATTGATATCAATCCGGTTTCAGGTGATGTCTGGATAGGAACTCTCGGCGGTCTTAACCGTTGGTCAGCCGGGGAATTTGAAACTTTCGACCAGTTTAACAGCGGATTGCCGAACGATCTGGTATATAATGTTATCTGTGATGGCAAAGATGTATGGATGGCAACCGGGGGCGGTGCAGGACATTATGATACTTATACAAAAGAATGGGAGATTTTCACAGAAATGAACGCTCCCATGCATGAGCCCTGGACCTATGCCATGTCGGCAGGTGACGGCAAGATTTACATAGCGGCCTGGGGTGGTGGAGTTATTGAATATAACACGAAAACCAAACATTTCAGAGACTATACTGATCCGGACGGATTCATGGAGATCGATCTCTTGCCTGATGACGGACCGGTACATGATATTACAACAGCCACTGCCTATGCAAACGGTATTTTGTGGGTTTCTTCCTATTTCGGCATGAGCCGTTACGACGGAAAGAACTGGAA
>DATAEX010000126.1:0-2900 GCA_036257765.1 Bacteroidales bacterium | reverse complement strand
CGGATTGCTGACACCGGAAACATTATGCCACCAAAGACCACATGGTTTGAGCCTAAGTTAAGGAGTGGCCTTGTAATTCATTCACTCGAATAACAAGTAGTAGCTACTGCTTTATAAATTTTCCCGTTAATATTTGAGCTCCTGATGTTACTCTTATTATATAGTAGCCGGGTGACAATCTGCTGATATCAATTTGATTGTTTGTATTCATTTCAACTGACAACATTTTTGTTCCCATGGCACTGAATATCTCAATAATACCGGAAGATACTTCTGTATTTAGGAAAATGGCATTATGAGAAGGGTTGGGAAAGACATCGTCTGCTCCGAGATCATTTTTCACTGACCGGTTAATTACCGATTCCATCTTTTTGGCTGTATAAATCCTGTATTCACCTGCTTCCAGCGAAATATTCATACTGACATCTGTAACATTCACAGAATCGCCTGAAAAAGCTTCATACCACCATCCGGTGCTGGTAAAATCAGGGGAAATTTCATCCTGAGATAAACCAAAATTGCCAATGACAAGTGCATCACCGTCTTCATGTCGAAGCACAATTTTCTTCATACTTTCGCTATTGCCAGCCGAAATGGTATAATCGTCCGTATTGAATACATCATACTTTCCCCTTAAATCGAGGATTTTTGCCCAAATCAGATAAAGATGCTTTCTGTCGGCATTGCTGAAATATTCCCATTTTACCGGCTTCTCTCCCAGCCTTCCATTAAAATCAATCGAAACATCGTATCCTAGTTCTCCGAATTGCCATATCATTTTCGGTCCGGGAATTGTAAAGAAAAATGCACCGGCAAGTTCCATACGTTTTAGGGCAGTTATCGGATCTTTGATATTATATGACCCGGAAGAATTCCCGTAGGTCATATTTTTGTACATCAACCTTTCTTCGTCATGGCTTTCCATATACCCTACCAGGTATGGATTGTTCCAACCCCTTGTCTTACTCGAAACCCAGGAGAAATCGGAATTAGATAGATATCCCATCGTAGCTTCATTATAATTGTAATTGACATTACCCCACAGCATCATACCGTAATCCGATAATTCTTTTTCCTCATTATTCGGGGCAAAATGTTCGCAGATCATATAGGCTCCGGCATTAACCGATTTTAGCTTATCGTATATTCTTTTTAATATGGAAATCCTGGAGGCATCATAAAAGCTGCCGTCCCCGGGAGTATTAGTAAATCCTTTGGTAAAATCGAAGCGGAAACCGTCGATTTTATATTCAGTTAGCCAGTATTCCAACACGCGGTCAATAAAATATTTTGTTGCGTCGGATTCATGGTTAAAATCGTATCCCCAGTTGTAGACGGAATTCGGGCTGTCTTCATTATACCATGGATTATCCGGGGCAGGTTTACCTGTGGCCGAATTAAAATACATTCTTACAAGAGGACTTTGTCCATATGAATGGTTCAGCACTATATCCATAATAACTGCAATACCTCTGTTATGGCACTCCTTTATAAAGTCTTTAAAATCATACCCGCTTCCGTAGAATTTATCAACTGCAAAATAAAAGGAGGGATTATAACCCCAGCTGCTATTTTCTTCGAATTCACTAAAAGGCATAAGTTCTATTGCATTTACACCGAGTTTTTGAAGATAGTTTAATGAGTCCTTAATATCTTTTATATCATGAGATTCCACAAAATCCCGGATGAGCAATTCATAAATTACCAGCTTCTCCTGAGAAGGCGGAACAAATGAATCATCACCCCATACATAAGGTGACTGGCCGGGTTGAATTACTCCCGCAATCTGATTGGTTTTTGATTCAGGATATGGTAAAAGATCGGGATATACTGCTTCAGGTATGAACTTATCATTAAAAGGATCCAGGACTTTTTCAGAATAGGGATCTGCAATCCTCAGATCACCATCAATAAGGTATTGAAACGCATATTCCTTTTGTGGGGTAAGATTTCCAAGTGAAATCCAGAACCTGTCTGCCTCCTTTTTCAACTGATATATACTGTCAGGCAGCCAGCCATTAAAATCCCCAAGAAGATAAATAAACTCCTTACCAGGCGCAAAAAGGACAAATGCAACGGAATCACCGGTAATATAATTAATGCCATCCTTTAATTCCAAAGGGACAGGTTCTTCAATGGTCTGACTGGGAATCATGAAAAAAGCAGTATCTGATAATTCCTGAGTTACATTTTTTGCCATACCAATTATTCTGTGTTTTATGTTTCCTTCAGCAATAATTGCGGTGTCAATGGAAAGGCCTGTTGTTATCTTAATCAGTTTATTATCAATATACAGAAAAAGAGAATCGGAATTAATTGAACTTATTGAAACCTGAACCGGCTGGGCCGATAAAGCAAAAGAGAAAAATTCGGCAGGATGGGTAATAGAAACCTGGAGACCTTCCTCGAATACATCTGCAAAAATGTCGGCTCCGCCTTCATCCCGGCCTGTCCTACTGCCATTGGAATTTCTGAATACAAATGCCATTTTAAGGATTTTCTCATTTTCAGGAACATTGTAGAATTGCCTGATGCTTGTGGAAATAGTCAGCTGATATTCGTTTGCAGAAACTTTGGTCAGCTTGCATTCCTCGAGGTTAGTAGTCCATTCTGCTTTAACATATTTCCAGTCGGATGCCGTAGCGCTGTTTTCAGTAATCGCTCCTGTATGGGCATAAACATCATTGCCCGAATAGTTCATCAGCCCCTTATTACCTGCATCGGCATGGAATGTTATAGTTACCGGCTGATTATGCAGAGGAATTGCCGGATCGGTAGTTATAACCTGCGAGAAAACAAACAGGTGTATTAAATTTGTTAATATGATAATAATGAGCCTTTTCATAATAATATTTTTTGAAAAAAAATAGAACCCCGCATCTGAATCAATTAATCGATCA
>DATAEX010000119.1:0-8656 GCA_036257765.1 Bacteroidales bacterium | reverse complement strand
GAAAATATGGTGTCGCATAAGGGTATTTCAATAATATGATTGGCCAGCTTTCGGATAGTAGTATCGCCGTCTGTTACTATTGCAATTACAATCCCGTTCCGTGCTTTTACTTCCTGAATATTGCTGACTATCTTATCATACGAATTATCCCTAGTTGCAAGAACTACAACGGGCATATGCTTATCGATAAGTGCAATGGGACCGTGTTTCATTTCTGCGGCAGGATAACCCTCTGCATGAATATAGGATATCTCCTTTAATTTCAATGCACCTTCAAGAGCAACAGGAAATAAATAACCACGCCCCAGGTAAAGGAAATTATTCACATCCTTATACTTTTCGGCAAGTACATGCAATACCTTGTCCTGCTTCAAAATCGACTCGATTTTTTCAGGTATCCGGATAACTTCGTTTATGTAGCTATGATATTGTTCCTCACTAAGAGTGCTTCTTTTCTTTCCGAGAAGTATTGCCATCATGGCCAGAACAGTAACCTGTGCAGTAAATGCTTTGGTAGAAGCTACCCCGATTTCAGGACCTGCATGAGTATAAACTCCTGCATCGGTTTCACGGGGAATACTCGAGCCTACCACGTTACAAATTCCAAGCACAAGGGCACCTGCTTCTTTCGCAAGGCGAATTGCAGCCAGTGTGTCTGCAGTTTCCCCGCTCTGACTTATCGCTATTACAACATCATTTTTATTTATAATTGGCCTGCGGTAACGGAATTCGGAGGCATATTCCACTTCAACGGGAATTCTTGCCAGATCTTCGAAAAGATATTCGCCTACCAAACCGGCATGCCATGAGGTTCCGCAGCCTATAATAATTATGCGTTTTGCATCAACAAGCCGTGGCATTACATTAAATAATCCGCCAAGATGCAGTTCCGATTCGGCCTGAATCACCCTTCCACGGAAAGTATCATGAATTGAGCGGGGCTGTTCGAATATCTCCTTTAACATGAAATGTTTGTAGCCACCTTTATCAATTTCACCAATATCGAGATTGATCTGCTGAATCGTCGGAGTCAGAGGCATATTCCGGAGATTCTTCAGAACCAGTTCGCCTTTTGTAATGATCGCTACATTCTGATCGTTCAGGTAAATGACGCTTTTGGTATATTCAACTATCGGCGTTGCATCCGAAGCCACAAAATATTCATCGTTTCCTACTCCTATAACCAGGGGACTTCCTTTACGGGCCGCGATAAGTTTGTCAGGCTCATCAGAGCACATTATAACAATTCCGTATGCTCCCTCCACTTTTAAAAGTGCCAGTCTTACAGCCATTTCAGCACTCACTTTTCCCTTTGTATATATAAATTCAATGAGGTTTACCAGTACCTCCGAGTCGGTTTGGCTGCTGAATTTATAGCCCCGGTGCAAAAGCTTTTCTTTTAACTCGGCATAGTTTTCAATTATACCATTATGAATGATGACAAATTTGCCATGATAAGATCTGTGAGGATGGGCATTGATATCATTCGGTTCTCCGTGTGTTGCCCATCGGGTATGACCTATACCAATATGACCGGCAACAGAATGACCGTTAACATGCGATTCCAGATCGCTGACCTTGCCGCGGCATTTATATATATGGGTTTCACTATCAAGGATGGAGACTCCTGCAGAGTCATAACCACGATATTCCAGACGTTTTAAACCGTTGATAAGTACGGGATATGCATCTCGAAATCCGATGTAACCTACAATTCCACACATAAATTTAAGATTGAGAACAATATTACCAATATTACCTTTAAGGCTGCTTACTAGTTACCTGGTCGTAGAATTCAGAATAGGCATCCACATAAGTGTCGCTGTTCTGATATGTTAAGAGAGGCTTGTTCGATTTTTCAGCGAACTTTATCACTTCTTTATTTACCTGCTTGCTACCGCAAATCAAACCATCAGCCATATTAATAATCACCTTGTTGTAATTTACAAAATCCGGATTATCCAATACTTTGATGTCTTCATCCGGTATTCCATCCATCTTCAACTTTTTACGGAAGTCTTTGTTCAATGGTTTTGCGAATTCGTTATCATACAAGGAAAGAACAACCTTTGATTTCCTGAAAACAGGATCTTCGAAATACAATCTTTTAATATAAAGAGAAAGAAGTCCTGAAAACCATCCATGGCAATGAATTATATCCGGTGGCCACTGTAATTTCTTAACGGTTTCGAGCACGCCCCGTGCAAAAAACATAGCCCGTTCATCATTGTCATCGAAGAACTCTCCTTTATCATCTGTAAACAGAAATTTCCGCTGAAAGTAATCTTCATTATCAATAAAGTATACCTGCATTCTTGCGGCCTGGATCGATGCAACCTTAATAATTAGCGGATGATCGGTGTCGTCGATAATAATATTCATTCCCGATAACCTGATAACTTCATGAAGCTGGTTCCTTCTTTCGTTGATACATCCGTATTTTGGCATGAATGTCCGGATTTCCCGGCCTTTTTCCTGTATTGCCTGAGGCAGGTTTCTCCCAATTATCGACATCTCAGACTCAGGAAGGTATGGTGTTATTTCCTGCGAAACGTAAAGAACCTTAGTTCCTGTCATTTAGTTCTTCAGCTGTTTTTTCAAAATTCTTACAAAAGTACTAAATAACTTAACAATTTACAAGTCAGCTACTCTTGATTTGGCATATTGATTATTTTAAAATTCCTGCTGCACGAACTGGGCAACCGTCGCCATTCTCAATTTTCAGGGGCATACAGGAAAAATAGAAACCACTTTCCGGCAATGATCTGAGGTTGGTGAGGTTTTCAATAAGGACCTTTCCCTGCGAAAGCAGTTTATTATGAACAGGTAACTCGGACGAATTCACCGGATCAAAGCTGGGCGTGTCAATACCGATACCCTTTAACCTGAACTCAAGCAGAAATTGTGCACACTCAATTGAAATAACCGGAAACCCGGTGAAATAGCCTTCCTTTCCCCAGTTCCTGTCCCACCCGGTGTATAATATTAAAAAATCAGCTTTACCAATCATCTTTCTGTGATCGTGAAAATAATCAAGTGGTATTTCACCTGGAATATAGGTACAATTGATCATCACTCCCGTTCCATAAAAGCTGTCTGCTGCAACAGTAGTATCAAAACCATCATTTAACAAATGCCGCGGACAATCTATATGGGTACCTATATGAGTCGTGATAAGCAACTGTAATTCATTAAAACCGTCTGAATCCACACTGGCCAAAGGTTTCAGACTTACAGGAGGAGTTCCCGGATAAACCGGCATTCCGTTCGTCACCAGATGGCTTAAGTCTATCACCTTCATTCGCGTTTAAATTTTAAGTTATTCATTTTACTTCCTGTTAAAAGAAAATAGTCAATCAAATTTCTGTGTTCGTCATAACTTACAATCTAATTTAAACCTTCTTCGTAAACAAGATCAAACAAATTACTACCAAAAATGAAAAACTTGAATTTCGAACCAACCACCAGCACACCGGCAGTTAGATTTACGATAGATGGAAGATTGCTGATCGAAGGCCGTTCGCTACCTGAGAATGTGAGTCGTTTCTATGAACCACTTATAAAATGGGCAAAAGAATTAGATGCAGAGGTTGTAAAAATGGATCTTAACCTGGAATACCTTAACAGTGCCTCCTCAAAAAAAGTTCTTGAAATCCTGAGAGCTATTGACAGAAATACAAACATTAAGGTCTTTATTGTAAACTGGCACTATGAAGCGGATGACGAGGATGCTTTGGAAAGCGGTCAGATATTTGAAGATCTTCTTGATAAGGCTGAATTCAGGTACCATGAGTACTCTGAAGCAGCGTAAAAATAGTCTGGGAAGTCTTCTAAGTCTGCTAAGTCTGCTAAGTCTTCTAAGTAAGAAGTCACGGTCTCTTATAATTCACAATTTCTAATTTCTAATCTGTAATTTATTCTAATCACCTTACTACTTGCCCCTCCGCTCCTTAACTCCTTAATACCTAATTAATCCTCTGAAACGCCTTCCACCACATTTCCGGTATATCATGATTACATGCCTGCTGATATTCATCCTGTGAGCAGGCCACCAGTATCTGCCCTCCCGATTTCATTTCAGGAATTTCCATCCACCATCTTCCGGTTACCAGACTTTTATAAAAGGTAAGCGCATGTTCCATGTCGGTGTGGTTTACCATGAACACTTTAAAATCTGAATTTGCCTGTGATGGCTTTTCTTTCTTGCGCTGTGAAAACCCCTCGGCAAAATGCCAGATCGATTGTGCTGCAAGATGGGCTGTCTGGGAATGATTATCGTACCGGTCGTTTACTTCGAAAACACCAAAACAGGAAACCATATCACTTAAACCTGCAAATCGCGAAAGCTGACACGCTTCCTCCGACATTAATCCGTTTGGGGAAGGAAATTTTGTTCCCGGAGCTTCAGATTGCCTCACAGCTCCGATGTCAAAACTTACCAGGTTGGCATCACGCACAAAGGGCTCGGCCATTATAAGATTTGACCTCAAAGGTCCCAAACGCACTATATCAAATCCCTTTTCTTCAAGAATTTCAACATATGCCTGGTCAACCAGATATTGCTGATGGCCGATGGTTGAATAGCGGAATATTCTGGGACTGTTAACAACCGGTATATTCCAGGAGAACGATCCGGGTCCGGCGGGATCCATATCAATCCTTGAATCGATAGTTAATACATTTACTTTTGCAAACCTCTGCTCAAAAGCCATATATAATCCTGCGGTTAAATCCTGGGTGCCACCAATAACAATTGCAGTCACCTGATTATTCAGAAGATCTGTCATAACATCACGAAGCCCGAAGTAGGTATCCTGGGGACCTGATGTATTTTTAAGATTTCCGAGATCGATTATACGGATCCTGTCATTGATCCTGTATAGCTCATATAATTTCCGGCGAATTACATCAGGTGCATTTGCCGATCCTGTGTTCGTTGAATTGCGATCCTCGTTAACACCGAAGATAGCCAGCTGATAGTCGCTTATTTCATCAATGGGATCGCTTGGGGTGTTAATCCTTAGATTGCGTCCGAACATTGCTGCTGATGTACCTATTGAATCAGCCGGTTTTTCCAGCGATACGGGTTCAAAATAGTCATTCAGGTTCATCAGATCCTGTTGTTATTTCTTTTTTGTTTTTGTTTTCTTTACAGGTGCTTCATTGACGATTTTCATACAATCTTCATAAGTCAACGAATTAGGATCAACACCTTTCGGAATTTTGAAATTCGCCTTTTGATAACTTATGTAAGGGCCCCACCTGCCGTTCAGTACCATAAGCTCTTTATCCTGCTTAAAGGTAGCGATTGTCTTGTTTTTGTCCTTTTCCCGTTTTTCCCTGATTATCTCAATTGCCCGTTCGGCCTCAATAGTATAAGGATCATCATCCTTACGAAGTGAATAGAATTTGGAATTATGCAGAACGTAGGGTCCGAACCTGCCTGTAGACACTGTGATTTCGCTATTCTCAAATTCTCCGACTACACGCGGAAGTTTGAAAAGACCAAGGGCTTCCTGAAGGGTGATCGATTCAATATTTTGCCCCTTCCGTAATTGTGCATACCTGGGTTTTTCATCCCCCGTTGTTTCGCCTATCTGTGCCACAGCACCAAAACGCGCCATACGGGCAAAAACAGGTTTACCCGAATCCGGGTCCGTTCCCAGAAGACGCTCAGGTTTTACAACATCTTTACGGGCCAGGGTAGCTTCAATTTTTTTGTGAAAGGGTTTATAAAAGCGCTTTATCATTTCAGTCCAATTGGACTTTCCTTCTGCAATTTCGTCGAATTCTTTTTCAACTGAAGCCGTAAAATTATAATCCAGGATCTCAGTGAACTGTTCAACCAGGAAATCATTTACGAGCATGCCGATATTGTCAGGGAAAAGCTTACCTTTTTCAGCGCCCGTAATTTCGGTATTGATAGCCTCACTGATTTTGCCCTTTTCGAGTGTTAGCACATGATAATTGCGCTCTTTCCCCGCTCTGTCTTCTTTTATTACATAGCCCCTCTGCTGAATAGTAGAAATAGTAGGTGCATATGTCGAAGGCCGTCCTATTCCAAGTTCCTCCAGTTTTTTTACAAGGCTCGCTTCCGTATATCTGGGAGGGTAATGTGTGAATTTCTCATTTGCCTGAACAGATATATAAGGTAATTTCAAACCGGTTTCAAGCGGAGGTAATAATGTCTGATCCTTTTCCTCAGTCTCGTCGTCTGTCGATTCAAGATATACTTTAAGAAATCCATCAAATTTCAACACTTCGCCCTCAGCAACAAATAGTTCTTTTTTACCTGAAACATTTATTGATACAGTTGTTTTTTCGAGCCTGGCATCACTCATCTGAGATGCAACTGTCCTCTTCCAGATAAGCTCATAAAGTCGTTTTTCTGTTACATTCCCCTCAATGGCCTGTTTCCCCATATATGCAGGCCTGATTGCCTCGTGAGCTTCCTGTGCGCCTTTACTCTTTGTTTTGTAATTACGGATGTTAACGTAGTCCTTCCCGAATTCTTTGCTTATTTCCTCCTCAGCTGCTTTGAGAGCAGTATTCGAAAGATTTACCGAATCAGTTCTCATATAGGTTATTAATCCGGCCTCATACAGCCTCTGCGCCACAGTCATTGTTTGAGAAACTGAAAAGCCAAGCTTACGGCTCGCTTCCTGCTGCAGCGTTGATGTGGTAAATGGTGGTGAGGGAGATTTCTTTGCCGGTTTCTTTACTATATCCGATATAGTAAATGTTGCGTTACTGCAATGTTCCAGAAATTCAAGTGCTTTTTTATGGTCGGGAAATCTTTCGTTTAATTCCGCTTTTAGCTGCTGAACCTTCTTATCCTTGTCCTTTACCTCAAAAACAGCCGAAATACGATACGAGGAAGAACTTTTAAACTTTATGATTTCCCGTTCCCGTTCCACGATCAACCTAACGGCCACTGACTGAACACGTCCCGCTGAAAGCTGCGGTTTAACTTTTCTCCATAAAACCGGAGAAATTTCAAATCCGACGAGCCGGTCCAATACACGCCTTGCCTGTTGAGCATTAACGAGATTCTGATCAATTTGCCTGTGGTTTTCAATAGCATGCAGAATAGCATCTTTTGTGATCTCATGAAAAACAATCCTTCGTGTCTTCTCCTTGTCGAGTTTAAGTTCTTCACTGAGATGCCATGCTATGGCCTCTCCTTCGCGATCCTCATCAGAAGCAAGCCAGACGGTCTGCGCTTTCTTAACGGAATCTTTGAGCTCAGCAACCGTCTTTTTTTTGTCCTCGGGAACAATATACCGGGGCTTAAAATTGTTATTGATATCTATACCGAGGTCTTCCTTGGAAAGATCGCGTATGTGGCCCATACTCGACTTTACAGTAAAGTCTTTTCCGAGGAATTTTTCGATGGTTTTTGCTTTTGCAGGAGATTCAACTATAACCAGATTGTTGATCATTACGGAAACGTTTATATTGGTGCAAATAAATCAATTAAGATTCGAAGTTCAAAATTTTAAATCAAATTATTACTATTTTTACCGCCTTCACAGAGAATTTCTATGAATAAAACAACTAAGATCGATCGCAAAAAGTTTAATAAATATTTCTGGATCATTTTCTCAGCACCATTTGCAATACTGGCAATTCTTTTGATGCTTGCAGCATTTGGAGGTCTTGGCTACATGCCGGACATCAAGACACTTGAAAATCCTAAAATTAACCTGGCGTCGCAATTAATTTCCGAAGACGGCAGGGTGCTCGGACCGTTCTATTACCGGAATCAGAACCGCACATACGTTGATTACGACGAACTTCCGAAACATCTTGTAGATGCACTCGTTGCTACTGAGGATAAGAGATTTTACCGCCATTCAGGCATCGATGCAAAAGGTATTGCCCGAATGATAATCAAGAACGGCTTGCTGATGCAACGAAGCGCCGGTGGTGGTAGTACCATTACCCAACAGCTGGCAAAAATGCTTTTTCATGAGCCTCCCAGAAGCATGGCAGGAAGAGTATTGCAGAAGATCAAGGAGTGGATTATTGCAGTCAGGCTTGAAAAGGCATATACCAAAGAAGAAATAATAACCATGTATTTCAACCAGTGCGATTTCGTCAATGAAGCCGCCGGTATAAAATCTGCCGCTCAGGTATATTTCAGTACACTACCCGATTCTCTCAACATAGAACAGGGCGCTATGCTGGTAGGAATGGCAAAAAACCCTGCTTATTATAATCCGAATGACTCGGCTAAAAGAGAGCGAGTCAAACTTCGCAGAAATGTGGTACTTAACCAGATGCGGAAAAATCAGAAATTAAGTAGTACGCTGGCTGACTCATTAAAAGGCCTTCCTCTCAATATCAGGTTTACCAGAATATCGCATGATCAGGGATTGGCAACTTACTTAAGGGAGTATGTAAGACGCACAATGCTTGCACATCAGCCCCGCCGAAAGGACTACTTCGAATACAGGAGTTACCGCGAAGACTCTACCCGGTGGATGAATGATCCTTTATTCGGCTGGTGCAATAAAAATAAAAAACCGGATGGCAAACCATACAATCTGTACACCGACGGGCTAAGGATTTATTCAACGATCAATTCTAAAATGCAGCAATACGCCGAGGAAGCTGTAAAAGAGCACCTGGGAAATTACCTGCAGCCGGCGTT
>DATAEX010000091.1:0-1504 GCA_036257765.1 Bacteroidales bacterium | reverse complement strand
CTCCGCCGAAACTTATATTCTTATTCCTTGGTTCAAAAACACCAACAACCTGGAAATACACTCCCCTTATCCGGAGATATTGGCCAATGGGGTTTTCATCCTTTTCAAACATCTCATCCCTGACCTGTTTCCCTATTACAGCTACCTTTCGGTTTTCAATAATATCGATATCGTTGATTTCTCGTCCTGCAAGCATTGTGACAGGATCAATCCTGAAATAATCAGGATAATCACCGAAAATATCAAAGTTTGCCGTTTTTATTCCTCTTACCACATTATTGTCACCATTTCCCGACCAGGGCTGAAGCCTTGGTGCAAGATAACCTATTTCAGGAAGTGATTCCTTGAGTGCCTTCATATCATCATTGCTGAAGAGCCAGTTCCTTCCTCTTGGTAAACCCATATATGGAATGGATGTCTGACGGGTCCACATAAACGCACTGTTTGTAGCAAAATCCTGGAAACCGTCGAAAACGGCATTGCGTAATCCATTGCCGGATCCCATCATAATTACAAGCATAAGAATGCCCCAAAAGACTCCAAAAGCAGTCATGAAAGTCCGGAGTTTGTTGCTCCGGAGCGTGCTGTAAATTTCATACCATCTGTCCCTGTCAAACATATCTGCGAATTTTATTCATCTCTTAATGCTACAACAGGTCGTATTCTTGACGCTCTTAGCGAAGGCATAAGGCCAGCCAGAGTTCCTGCTAATATCAAAACTCCCGTGGAGATTAAAGCAATCCTGAAATCCACCTCCGGGTTCAGGAAAAACTGATTTTGCGGTATAACTGACGAGACCAGTTCAAGTGTTCCGATACCGGCTATAAGACCTAAATAACCTGCAAGGCTGGTAATAAAAATAGCTTCGAGAAGGATCATTCCGACTACGGAAGCCGGTGTTGCACCAATTGCTTTCCGGATGCCTATTTCTTTTGTCCGTTCATTCACCACTATGATCATAATATTGCGTACCCCCACAATTCCTGCTATAATGGTAAAGGCACCAATGATGGATACAAAGATCTGAATGCCCAGAAACAGATTGGAAAACATCTTGTATTCCTTCAGCTGGTTAAATATCCACATGGCATTTAGATCTTCAGGATCGAATTTGTGCCTTTTTGCAAAATCAGCTCTCAGATCTTCGACAAATTTTTCGCTTTCAGCAGCACTCAAACTGCTTATGACTGTAAGATTCTGTATTCGGTTGGCGCCACCCGAAATCATTTGTGCAGTTGTAATCGGCATGTAAACTCGCGTTTCGTCGCGTTCAACTTTATCACTGAAAACGCCAACCACCATAAAGGGTATGTTATTGATCTTTATATATTCTCCGACCGGATTCCGGCCGTCTTTAAAAAGCGATTTCTGAACCGGCCGTCCGATAACCGCCACTTTCCTTCTTTTCTGGATGTCCACTTCATTCACATATCTGCCCGATTCCATAGTCAGATTCTCTATATCCTGGTAATCGGGATGAACACATATCAGATCGAAAACGCCG
>DATAEX010000352.1:0-6023 GCA_036257765.1 Bacteroidales bacterium | reverse complement strand
TTTTGATGTTAATAACAAGAGATATTTCTACATAGTGGAGCCGGAAAAAAAGTACCCGTCAATGGCGATGCTGACAAAACGGGGAAGAATTAAAACCGCAGTAAATTTCTATGGTAACAATTGTTCCGGACTTGATTCAGTTAAGTTATCACATAAGAATATAGATTTGTCAATCAGATTATACAGAATTTACGAATAGCCATGCCGATAGATAACCTGTATCATATAACTTCTCTGGAATACAATACTGACTCAGGAGTTTTGAATGCTCAGCTTGCGCTCAATAAAAGCCATCCGGTGTTTGAAGGTCATTTCCCGGGTAACCCCATATTACCGGGTGTGTGTACGGTACAAATAGCAAAAGAACTTCTGTGTAAAGTCCTGCAAGGAAATTTCAGACTTTCAAAAGCTGCCAATATTAAATATCTTGGATTTGTCAGTCCGGTTAGTACACCGGTAATTCGTTTTCAGATGATTATTAAACAAATCGATACGCTGGTTACAAATTGCAGTGTAACTGTCATCGCCGGAGAAAATACAGTATGCAGCTTTAAAGGTGAATACCTTCAGATCTGACTCTTCTTTAGGCTTATTTTCATGTTGTCTGAAACCGCAACTTTCTTGCAAAAATCGACCAGCTCATTATACCGTTCAGAAGAGTAAATACCTTTTCTGCTTGTAAATGTTCTTATGCAAAGTACTTTATTGCCTGGGGCTGCCATGGTTTTAAGCGAGTAACTTCCAAAATCGGATTCAGCTTTTATCTCAGAGGGAATCGCTTCAGGTTCATAGCCTTCGGGCAAGACAACAGTTACTGAATCAACCGAAACTACCGATCTTTTTATGATCACCTCAGATTTACGGTTGGTTACTTTCTTTGGTACATCACGCATACGACCAACAGGTAACAACGAAACAAGAATTCTTGATCCGCTAACAGTGGCATACATGGGCAATTCGAATTCAAGCTTTTCTTTTATCGCCGGGATCATATCATGGGTCTCTTCATAACCGAAGCTGTTTAAAATGCAACCCGGAATATTAACATCATCATGGATCATTCTTTTTCTGTCTTCGGTGCCGGCAATATAATACTTCAATTTGTCATCATAAAGCACTCCGTTGTAAACAGCATCTGTGTTAAGTACGGCATTACCTTCATTGTCCAGAACCAGTAATGAATTCCTGCTTAAGAAATTTTCATTACCTGAATAAGCGCATGTTTGCACAAGCTTTGCCCCACTTTCATTGATAACAAGTGCTTTACGATCATCGGTGAACTTCCCCAAATATCCAAAAGGCACGTGTTGACTCGTACATTCAAGCCATACCGTGTCTTCCGTCAATGGCAGATATAATATAACATGGTTGAAATTATTATAAGGGAAGCTGCTAACCACCTCAGGGACATTATCACCGGACCTGATTAATGTATAATATGCTTTGATACCAACTGATTCAAGTAATGATTTTGTATAATTCGACAAAGCTTTGCAGTCACCGTATCCCAAACGATCTACCGTCTCTGCGGGAATAGGTTGCCACCCGCCAATACCTACCGATACGTTAAGATAACGCGTTTTGCTCTGCATATAATCATAAATTTTCCTGGCTTTTTCCTCATCGGTTTTGCAGTCTTTTACCAATTCCTTCATTGCTGCAACAGTAGCTTCCGGAAGAGCGCTGCGTTCGGCATTAACGGAATTAATCCATTTTCCAAAATCATCCCATGTGACAAAATCTCCTGAGTAACCTTCTATTTCGAAATGTTCAGGACATATATTTACTAATGGGCTGAATGTATTGAAAGGCCCGCTGAAAGGCTGTTGTTCCAGAGCCGGAAGATTTGTTTTCTCCCACTCATAAATAGTCATATCATTTTCCCGGGCTATAATAGGTTCGCCTGCATATTCATTTATGAAATAACGAACCTTATTATCGGGAGGACAAATAACTTTATAAGAACTTCTCTGAACGGAAATATTGTAACCGGGTAAAGGACTCCATTCAGGTAAGTCGAACAGACCGTCAAATTCCACATTATAGCTATACTCGGCCGTAAACGGATATGTCATTGTTTTTGGCCTGAAGTACTTCACGCGATTATCCTCATAAAGAGAATAACCAGCAATCATACTCTGATCCACAATTCGTTCCTGTATCAGGTTTTCAACTTTCTTACCTGATGCATCAAATATCGCCCCTCTGATGTTATTAACTCTCTGAAGCTTTTGGGAATAAGGTTGTAACCATATAGCATTATCCAGACCATTCTCATTAAGCACTGTAACCGCATATGTTACTGTATAAGTGCCTTTGCCTTCCGACTTTATTTCAAAGACCTCTTCATGATTTCGTATTACTGCCTTAGCATTTGCCTTCAGGCTGTCAGGAATTTCTGCTACCGGATACTTAGGAACTTCTGCATTCCAGGCTAAAGGACTCCAGAAAAAGAATGCAGCAATTAAGCAAAGAGTTTTTTTACTCATCTAAATATAGTTTATCAGAAAAGGTACTCAGGCTTTCTTTTTGAGCAAGATTACTTCCTTTTGCTTGGCTATTACCTGGTTATAAAATTCTTTAATTAACGCGTATTCCGATTCTACAAAGAGTGTCTTATTGATATTGAAATTGCATATCATTTGAATTGAATTGCCCTTGTTACTTATATTGTATGTAAACTGGGCTGATTTATCGGGGAGCGTTATAGTGCTGGGCAAAGGAACTTCCGATACTTCAAAGCCTTCGGGAAGCAATAAACTGAGGATGATGCGCTTTTTAATGCAATGGCCGTAGTCGATAGGGTATTTTCTTTTCTCCAGCTTGAAGGGATTACTTTCCAATCTTTCGATCATCAAGGGGTTTAGGCTTATCATATCGCCAATCAGATCGGAATATCCTGACAATGATACTTCGTAAGTTTCGACGACCGGCTTCATAAGACTGTCAATATCTGTAAAAGTACATTTCTCAATTGTCAGACCTGGATACTGACTCTCGAGACTATTCAGGTATTCATTCTGGCTGTTATAGCTTTTATAATTTTTCCGGAAATACCATGCATCATAGTCATAGTCAGTATATGAAATAGTGCCTTTCAGTAAACCGGTCTCATCGATTTTCATGTCAATATATACCGTTTCTTTTTCATCACAGGCAGGAATCAGATCTATCCATCCCGAATATTCATCATCGATTATCCTGCCTCTTCCGTTCAGAGCTCTGAAGGGTAAAAGTCCGGCAGGTGTATAAGGATCTGTTGCATCGAACAAATAGTTTTTACCATTGAACTTTACTCCAGCAATTACATAATTCAATTTATCGATAGTGGGGAAAGCCGGTGAAATCAGTCCGTTCTCTCTTGTGCTTAAAGCTACAGGAAAAGCATCCAGATCGAGTTTCTTCAAGAGATGAACAAGAATTATATTAACATCGGCCGAGTTACCTGAGCCTTTTTTGTAAGCAAAACTGATTTCGCCGGTTGTATATAGCGATTCGATATCATTCCATTTGATCTTTTGACGTACCAGATCGCAAGCTGCTTTCATCCTGGCCAATTCCGGCAGATTGAGTTCCTTTATGGCTTTTGCATCCTCATTTAAGAACATGCCCAATCCTTTCAAAGGTTCTCCGAAGTACTTGTTATCTAAAAGGAAAGTGTTGACTGCATCCCATGAAGTTGTGAAGAATCTCATGTAACCAGGTATATCGATGCTGGAAAGTTCAAATTCCGCCCTGTTCAGGTAATTTACAATAGAATTTATATATGGCTCAGGTCTAAGGGCAGGCATATCTTTTGCCACCCATCTGTAAGGTTCATTTATATAAAGAGGTTCAAAACCATAAAAAACTTTCTGAAAGGTTACATAAGGATTACTTGGAATGCGCAGTTCACTCCACCTTACCGGAACTCTGTCCTGAAAACTCCATTCTCCCGGAAGCAGCGGAAATGAGTAAAGAATTTCAACGACTGAACCAGCCCTGACATCGGGCATTGTTATGCGATACCTGTATCTGTCATCTCTCACTTCTTCCTTAAATATCGATTCATTTTTTAATTTACTTTCTACTATCTGTCCATCCACAAGATTGTAGGTGCATCCTTTTACCGAACCCTGCCCTGTAATATAATAAACCCGGTTTACAATGTCGGTTCCTTCTTTTTTCAGAACTTTAATTCTTAAAAGCCTTTGAAAATCGAGCGTTGCAGAATTAAATACACCATAATCACATAAAATAACGGCTTCAGCTGTGGTATCCCGATCATATACTTTCATTTCGAGATCGGCCATATCAATTTTACCGTATTTAGCCGGTGCCGGCTGTCCTGTAACAAGGTTAAAAATGCAGATTAACGAGACTGCAGTAAACAGAATGGTTTTGGTCATGATAATAAGTTTGTTATGAATGAAAGGTTTCTGAAAGTACTGTTTATAAATACGAAAAATTTCAACAATAGGTTTTTTATCAAATACCAGCTAAAATCCTCATTTCGCATTCTGCTAATAACCTATCCTCCAAAAAAACCTTACCTGATATGATTGTAAAACCTACTATCTCATTAATTATTTCTATTTCAGAAATGATTTCTGAACCTACCGGAGAAAGTGCAAACACCACCAAATTTTTAACGGCACCTATATAACCTTCTTTAACAGGTGTCTTATTTATCATGTTATTGTACCCCGTATATGCTGCTGCAGTTTGAGCAATGAATTCGATTAAGGCGGATTCACTGAGAAATCCTTTTTCAATAAACAGATTATCTTCTTTTATTGAAAGGCTTCCTTTAGCTCCCCGCGCAGTAACGGATAATAGCCGGTCGATCATCTGCATCGGACGTCGCTGGGGAATAAGATCGGTAATTGCATTATAGGGGATCATATATCCTCTTCGGGTTTAGGATGATCAATATACCAAAAATTGTAGTAATTAAACCACTGAAAAGGATATTTATGAATTTTTTCCTCGACCGCTGCAATATAATCCGAAATGATTTTCCTGATCATTGCATCTCTTCCGGCCAGAGTAGTTTGCTGTGGGTATAAAACAGGCTGAGTTGCATAGAAATGATATCGTTTGCTGCTGTCTTTCATGGCAAATACATAAGAAACCGGAACTCCATACTTCATTGCGAGATAAAATGGTCCTGTAGGCAGCCTGGCATCCCGTCCAAGAAATTTAGCGGTTATAGTCTTACTCCCCGGCATGAACCTGTCGCCATGCATACAAACTATCTCATGGTTTTTCAATGCTTCGCTTATATCATAAATATGGGAGTTGTCGGCACCGATAGGAATGATATTAAAACTCTTATGTGTAAAAGTGGATAAGTATTCCTTAATTTTTTCATGTTCCGCATCGAGCATCAGAATATTCACCCTGGTATCCAGCCGCTCCAGCATATGTCCGGCCATTTCAAAATTACCGATGTGCGCACTGATCAACAATCCTCCTGTGCCGGAACGAACCATTTCCCTCAGGTAATGCTCGCCTTCAAAATCAAAGCTAAATCTGGCATCAAAACCGCCCATTGCAGCCGTTTTGTCAAGGATAACCTGCCCGAAAAGGTAATAATTTCTGTAAACAGCGACTACCGATTTAAAAAAACCGAAACCAAGCCGTTGACGATAAAAATAGAAGATGTTCCTGAACGATTCAGGAACGAAAGCAAAAAAATAGAATGCAACGAAGAATAGCAGAAAATAAGCGAAAGGTAATCCCAGGTACTTCAGAACGGCGATGAAGATTTTATAACCGGTAAGGCCGCCCCTGGTTTTTCCTTTCCATTCAGCCACAGCAGGCTATTTCTTATTTACACAATTGAAAATATAATTATGGAGATCATCCAGTGTTCTGATGGCCGTCATTTCTTCTCCCTTGAGAGTAAGACCGAATTCTTTCTGGACTATTACTGCAATATCTACAAAATCGAGGCTTTCAAGACCCAGATCATCCTTCAGATGTGCATTGGGAGTGATCTTGCTTTCGACAATTTCAAATTCCTCTATCAGGAAGTTTTT
>DATAEX010000085.1:0-5975 GCA_036257765.1 Bacteroidales bacterium | reverse complement strand
CAAAGCATTTCAGATCCCAGGCATTATCTCCGTTACTTGCACTCATTGTTGCCCGCAATTCCAGAGTTTTATTGTTTGAATTCACCACCTGCAAAGTACTTGTTTTTCCATCCCAAAGATGCGATTCATTTAAGATTCTCTTCAGTTCATTTCTGATAGGATCGATAGGTGTCAGATAATCAACCTGCAAAATGACCGATCCGATAATTTCGGCAGAAACCCTTGTCCAGTTCTGAAATGGCCTTTCAATGAAGTAATTTAAAGGAACTACAAGTCTTCGCATATCCCACAATTTAATTATAACGTAGGTGAGTGTAATTTCTTCAACTTTACCATACTCATTTTCCAGAAATACGTCATCGTTAATTTTTATCGGCTGGCTGAACGCTATCTGAAGTCCTGCCAAAAGGTTACTCAGAGATCTCTGTGCGGCAAAACCAATTATTAATCCTGCAATACCAGCAGAAGTAAGGATTCCAGCTCCTAATTTTCTTATACTTTCAAAATTCAGCAGTATAATTGACACATAAAAGATCAAGACAATTATAATTATCAGCCTTCTTAAAAATTGCAGTTGTGTGTAAAGCTTACGCCTGCCTATATTATCATCCTCGGTGATCTCCTGCTTTGTAAGAATAGTATCTGAAAAAACATATACGATTCTGATAGTCAGCCATGCGCATGAGATATAGAAGAGTGCATTTACCGCTTTCAGAAGCACACCATAATCATCGTAATTATGAAGTACAGGAAGTGATAAAAGAAAAAGCAGCGAAGGGGTGAAAAGGTGCACCGCATTCTTTGTATGGATCAAAAACCAGCGTACAAAATCCGATTTCCTTCGTTTGTTGTACAACCTGAGAAAGTAATAAACAAGGAAATTAATACCTGTACCGATCAACACGCAGACACCGGCAATTATTCCGGCATACATAAGCAATTTCAGGGTTTCGACAGAAAAAATAAGATCACCCATAACCAATGTTTTGATGTATAACAATTTAATAATGGAAAATGATCAGTTAAATGAGCCCAGCAGCAAGAGCTATTGAAATGATGATCAACATAACAGCTACCAGCTTTCGAATAAATTCGAGTGTGATTTTTTTTATCAGAAATTTTCCTAATATGGCACCGGAGACTGCCGAAAGCATTGCGGCAAGAACCAGGGTAAGATTCTCGGCCAGACCCGAATTTATAAAGCGTGAACTATAAACAAACAGGCGGGTTGCATCTACGAAACATGCAATTATGGCACCGGTGGCTATGTATGCTTCAGCAGACAGATCGGCCCTGACAAGGAACGCACCTCTTATAGCACCTTGTAACCCGGACAATCCACCAAAGAAGCCACTTAAAAACCCTCCGACAGGCAGCATTTTTGGGTTAAGATTGAGTTTTTTAAAAAGCGGAACAAAATCAGCAATTGTGAATATCAGGAGGAGTATGGCTATTACAAGTTTAACAGGTGTTACTTCATGCAGTTTATCCCCTGTTCTGTATTCGAAAAGTGGCGGAAGATTACCGAGTTTCAATAAAACCCAGGCTCCCAGAAAAGATGCCAGGATGGCTGGTATGCCAAACCATAAAATAATTTTACGGTTCGCATAACGGCCTGTAAGAAAAGCTTTAGTAAAATTGGTGATCAGATGAACAATACCGGTAAGAGCTATTGAAATATCAATCGGAAAGAAAAAGGCAAATACCGGGGTAAGCAATGTACCCAATCCGAAACCTGAAAAGAATGTAAGCAATGAAGTTGCAAAAGCAGCAATGGCAATAATTATTATCTCCACTAATCTGTTTTAATGGAGAAACAATTGTTATCGGAAAAGGTAAAGACAAGGCAATTGCCATGTCTCAATAAGAATCACAGAGTTATCCAGGGAGCTTTAAACGTCACCGGATCATTATTCAGTCCGTGCTTATAATTAATTACCTCAAGCGTCCTGGGAGTAATTTTTATCAGCACAAATACATCCTTCCAGTTTGGCATTCCTTCCCAGTACTCTCGTTTCATTTTAACGAGAAGTTCCTTGTCATCAATAACTTCGGCAGTGCCGGTAATATTTACATATCCTTTGGCATACACATGATCAGCCCAATAAACACATACATTGGGATTATTTTTTATTTCGCTTGCTTTCCGGCTTGAACGGGAAGTTGCAAACCAGATTTCGATTTCCCCATCCTTCATTGGAAAAGGATTCATTGTCCGGATCTGTGGTTGCCCGGTTGAATCAAGCGTAACTAAAGCACAATACGTTGTTTCTTTAATAATTTCCTTAGCTGCAACAAGGATAGTGTCTCTGTTAACAACCTGCTGGGCATTTAATGAAAGGAAAGCAAAAACTGAAAGGAACAGTATTGAAAGTTTTTTCATAGAAGTAATGATAAGGTTTAATATTATGATCGGTAAAGATAGATTTACCCTATAAAAAATTGTCATTCCTGACGGCTTTTATCATTAAACTCCTTCCATGTAAAAATTACCGGCAATGCTTTTTGCAGTAATGAAAGGCTGTTCAGCACACCGGCATGGAAATACATGTTATAGGATAGGCAAAACAGGGTATCTACCACGAACCAGAGGCCGAAAGCAATGATGATGGCATTTCGTGACCACTTTTCTTTCCGTTTGAATGGATAGGCTGCAATGTACGCCAGCAGCACATAGGTACAGCAAATTGTGGCGCCAAACGGTCCCCGGATAAAAAATACCAGCCGGCCTGCATCGTTTTCTAATTGAGAGCCGCCAAACAGATCCCTGGTCAGCAGTTTTTTATATCCATCCAGTAAAGGATTCGGATCGGGAAATGTAATTATTAACCCTGCCAATGCCAACATCAGACTGCTGTACAAAAGCCATTTCTGCCAGAACAAAAAATTCCGCGATAATCCCTGGTTCATCGGTTTACCGGTATTAACACGCCGCTGAGATATTTCTCAAGATATTCGCAGGTATGGCCTGTACTGGCGATATAAAAGTCGGGCCTGACCAGATAATACGTGGTTCTTTTTATTACGAACTGCCTGAAAAGTTCAACTGTACCGGCTTGCCTGGTCAAATATGTTATAGTCACCTGCTTTCTGAATTTCTCTAAAATCGCGTCAAATTCAGGACATTTATCCACGACAAAAATCAGGAGCGCGAAAGAAGAGCCGCTAATAAAGTCTTTTATGTTTACTGTCTTTCCTTCATAATTTAAAATAAAATATGGAAGCCTTTCTCCTGACTCAGGCCCTTTGATACGTTTGCGTTCGGATTTGCTATTCAGGATATTTTTTCCGTAAGCCACTCCGACGCCCGAGATTTTTCTGAAAAGAAATTGCCTGATTGCCGGTTTGCGAAGTACCGGTTTAAAAATCATTATTATAAAAGGAAGAACAGAAATACGGCCGAACTTTGGCAACACCCTGTCGGTTGAAAGAAAACTGAATAACAGATCGCTCACATAAGATGTCTTTGCCGCAATTTGCTTGCGCTCCGATTCATAAGTCTCAAGTATACAAGGTTTAGCCAGCTTTTTTATAATAAATGACATTTTCCAGGCCAGGTTGCAGGCATCGTGTATAGCATGATTCATGCCCTGCGCGCCGACAGGACTGTATAAATGGGCGGCATCACCGACAAGGAAACACCGGTTCGTGTTGAAATAAGCTGCATTTCGCTTATGTGAATGAAATGTCGAAAACCATCGGGGGTTGTGTATGTTTGTTTTAACTTTTGTTATTCCGGAAAAACTGCCATCAATAGTATTAAAATCTATTTCCCCATTGCCCATATGCCATCTGAAAGCACCCTCACTTCTCCAGAGGTGGTCGCCTAGAGGAAAGAAGCCTGTGGTTGCATTGCGTGAAATTGCGATCAAGGCTTCATTATCAGGCAGGTTTAAATCAGCTTCACAGTCTGTGGCAAATAAGGATCGCGCATGTGTCTTGCCAATCAGCGGTATTTCAAGTTTTTCCCGTACAAAACTTTGCCCTCCGTCGGCTGCAATGAGATAATCGGAAATAACCGTTTCTTCTTTCCCGTTGGAATCCAAAACAATATTTTCAATGTGATCTGAAAATTCAGTGAAATCTTTTAATTCAACACCTCTTTCCACATGCCGACGGTGATTTTCAAGATAACCGCTTAGAAGAGCTTCTGTTTTTGATTGTTCCAAAAGAAGAACGAAAGGATATTCACTTAAATGGCTTCCATAATTACTTGTATCAATCCTCCATTTTAATTGCCCGTTTACTGAAAAATTTATTGCTTTAAGTATGCGGCCATGTTTTAAAAAATCATCTTCAATGCCCAATTGCCTGAATATCTCCAGCGTACCGGCATGAATTACAAGTGCTCCTGAATAATCAGTCGTTTTTAAGTTTTTATCAATGATCCGGAACCTGATATGATTACTGAGAAGCTGACAAGCCATCATCAATCCTGCCGGTCCGGCGCCAGTTATCATTACTTCAGTTGCCGAGGCCAACATATCCTGTTATTAAAAACCTGAATGCCCATTTACGACTTATCTGGTATTTCTCTATGGATGCACTTTTCATAAACCTGTGCAGCTCATTAATGTTGAAACCTCTAAGCACTGAAACGGGTCCGTCGTTTCGTGCAATCGCAGATCCATTTGCCAATACAGTAAATAATTTAACAGTATAGTAGGCCATGCGGCTTCTTACCAGATCGTTAACAATAAAACCTACTCGTGCCGCGCTCTTAAAATACTTCAAAAGTTCGAGGATCTCTTCATCTGCAAGATGATGACAGAATAGTGAACAATGCATTATATCAGCGGTGGATCCAAACCTGATGAACCTTTTGTAATCAGTTGCAATACCGGAGATTTCGGGATACCTCGCACACCGATGCCTTAAATAATCGATCACATCAGGGTTTTTATCAATTCCTGTAAGTTTCACATTTAAATTTGATTTGTGAGCCCATTGGGCAATCTGAATGAGGGTATCACCTCCACCGCATCCTAAATCAACGATATGATAAGTTCTGTCCCGGTCCGTCATCAGACTCTTCAGGCCTTCAAGTGAAGCACTGTGACCTCCGAAATTCCTGTTAAGAAAGTCAAGTTCCCGCAGATTTTGAAAAAGCAAATCTTTAGGAACTGAAGTATCGATCATTTCGGTCTGTTTTGACCTGAATCTGAAATCAGGCATAAGTAAATAATGTAGTATCCACACTAATTCCAGGTCCAAAACCTATTGAGAATACCTTATTACCGGGGGTAAGTTCGTCTTTGAGGATTTCATTAAGTATAAAAAGTACTGTTGGTGATGACATATTCCCATACTCGCGTAATACACGGTAGGAATACTCCATTTTTTCATCATCAATTTTGAGGACTTTTCTGACGGCATCAAGAATTTTTTTGCCTCCGGGATGAATGGCCCATTTATCAATGTTCTCAGGTAGTATCTGCATTTTTTGTGAAGCATTATTCATTAGCCTCTTTATTTTATCGCCAATGAAATCAGGTATTCCTGCATCAAGTATCATTTCAAAATTAAGCGGCGACACATTCCATCCCATAAGTTTACTGCCTTCATCAAGCAGGCATGAGTAAAAGTTATTAATGTTCAGGCCGTGATAATTTTTGATTAAAGCAATTTCATCAGGAACCACGATGTATGCAGCTGCACCGTCACCAAACAGAGTATTTGACAAAAGGTTGTTAGTGTCATTTTTAGGTTGAAAATGCAACGTGCATAATTCGACACAGACAACCAGAACCCTGGCGTTAACTTCTGTTCGCGCAATCATATCGGCGATTTTAAGTGACGGGAAAGCAGCATTACATCCCAGAAAATTAAATGAAGTGTGAAAAGTATCTTCTGACAAGTTCAACTGCTTTAAGAGAACAGCATCAATCCCCGGAGAATAAATTCCGGTGCAGGTAACAGTAATTAAATGAGTGATATTCATTTTTTGTATGCTTGTCTCCAGTTTTTGTACCGCA